>JAMDEF010000112.1 GCA_023488305.1 Gammaproteobacteria bacterium
TGGCGCGCTATGTGAATTTTGATACCAGTGTCGGGAATCCGGTTGTTCGATCAGATTCGATTAGAGATTTCAAATGGTGGATAAAAGTTGATTCTTGTGAACGATATGGAAAAAAAGATTTGATCGGCTATATCAGCATCTAAATCGTATTCTTGAGGGAAGCTTGGGTTGTAACCATCGGGATACAGCACATCATGATCAGCGGTACCGTTATATGTGATACCTCCCGTTTCCTGACTAATTGTCCCCGTATCTATTGTGATTCCAAGGTTACCTGAAGAGAAATTGATAATCTTGATCCCACTTGCACCGACGTTATTGTTATCCAGAATAGTGAGCGTGCCTAGACCATTACTAACTGGATTAAATTGATATGTAATTCCAAGGTCTTCATCAATAAAACTATTAAAGTTCGCTACGGTGTAGCTACCATCTAAGGGGGCCCCTTTCCACATAATTTGACCGTCCCCATCACTATCGTAAATGGTGTCGAAACCATCTCCTTCATTATAAATATATGTGTCAAAGCCACGTCCACCTTCAAGATAGTCATTGCCGCCTCTTCCATTTAAGACATCATCTCCAGCGAGGCCATATATGCGATCATCAGAGCCATATCCCTGTAAGAGACCGTTGCCCGAATCATCACCTAATATAATATTAGTAACGCTATTAGGATCTACTGTATTCGAATTACCCTGGCCAGTGCTATTTGCTCCGGCAAATACCTGTCCTACTTGTTCGTCTTTAAAACGAATAGCTAGTCCATCTATACGGTCAGGATGCGTTTTGTTATCTGTATTTCGCTGAATAACGGCATTTAGCATCAATAATCTATCTTGAAGATAAGCATCAGAAAAATTCTCAGCATTCAATTGACCATCTTGGTTATGTTGTGCGTATAGAGCAGCATTGCCCGTAAACGCTAAAGAAGTAAGGTTTTGTAATGCATATCGATAGGCTATTCCATCCACAGTATCTAATTTAGCTGACTCAGTTAAACTGGCAAGTGTAACTAGTTGAAGGTTTTGATATTCGGGCTTGAGTACGAGGCTCTGAGCTTCTGGATCAACATACATACCCTCAGATATTTCTTTTAACCGTTGATAATAGGCATCCCTATCGCTGAGAGTGCTTTTCTGACCTATATTAAGAAGAATTCCAACCGCATCGAGAAGAACATCCAAATCCCATTCACCATTATTTGAACCTGTCGGCAACAGTGTCGTTAGCAGATCTGCAGCAAATGCAGGAGAGAGAGTATCGAACAGACTATATAATGCCAGAGCATCAGTGAGCCGCTTCATTTCATGGTTTTGCCAAATTAATCTATCTACACCTTCAATATTAATCGGTATTTGCGGGCCCCAACTTATTCCCCAATTCGCGGTACCGTTTACCCCAAAGTCAGCAACAACATTGGATATGCGGTTTAGATCTATACTCCCATCCAAATGGCCTGTAAGAATTCCAAATTCTGCAAACAATCCTCCAACACCAGGCGCGTTGAATATATAGGCATGATCAATTTCTTCTGAGTAATCTACTAATAAACCTCCGGCGAGAAAGCCTCCAAGGGAATGACCGCTGACTGTGAAACCTGGCTCAAGCGTGCCATCACCAAGCCAACCATCGATGAGTACTTTTAGCTCTTGATACTGACTAGTTTGCTCTGGTGTTACGCCCTCGAAAATACCGGCATTAGTAATAAAATCATAAGGATTATCGCTGCCCCGAACAGCCAATGCCTTTTCACCATTTTTATTCTCGAAGACCGTAACTGACAGTCCTGACCAAGTGTTTGGTTGATGAGCAACAATTGCCCATTCATCCACAAATTCTTCTGCTTGGGTTGGTGAAAATCCACTATCAACAAGTGCGTCATTATATTCATTGTCATTATTAATATTTCTAAGATCTGCATAAGCGGCTTCGGCTAATAGTGCATTTGCAAACAACATCCCTGTACTCATTTCCTATACTCCTTCTGATATTGATACATAATCAAAGTCATAAATTTACTAAACTTTCCACGATCATCTTTTTTTCCATATCGTTCACAAGAATCAACTTTTATCCACCATTTGAAATCTCTAATCGAATCTGATCGAACAACCGGATTCCCGACACTGGTATCAAAATTCACATAGCGCGCCAGAATTTCACCTGTTTGAATATCCACAATCCGATTATTAATTTCATTAATTTTCAATGGGTGCATAATTGATTCATATTCCCAGATAAAACGTTGATTGAGCTGTATTTGGGTCAAGTTGCCCGTTTTCTTCCGATTTCCTTTTGTGATAGGCGTCAGAGTTTCCGAAACGCCCGGATTTTCCAATTTCCATTGATCTAGAGACTTATTTAAAGTGAAGCCAGATTGAGTCACACAGTAGTAGTTATGCATGGCATGTGTCGGAATAAAATCCCATAGAACCAATGAGTACATAATGATGCCGGCCACCCAGCCTGCAAGCACATGATTACCACCCGCTTCTTTAGAATGCTTGACTGCACTTCGGACAACTTTCACAGAAAGCCATGTGTAAAAAACCAGAAATATAATCAGAAGCGGTAAAACAAGACCTATCATGGTCAGTTACCTAAATTGAATAACAAATCACTCTTGTCATGAATGTATGAAGGCCGACCATACTTTCTCAGTAAGAGAAATAGTTTTGATTGAGCTAATAAATTGTCTATATTCATTGTGTTATCACCTTTCCCTTAAACTCTCATTCCCATGTCTCAGCAATGGTGCTAAGAAAAACTCTACAATCCGCCTAGTGCCCGTTTTAACTTCAGCCGTGACGGCCATCCCTGGCATCAATCTCACTTCTTTGTTATCAACCCAAATAGTGCTTTTCTCCATAAGTAAGTGTGCTCTATAAATGAGTCCTCGCTTTTCATCTACGGTGGCATCATCTGATACGGACGTCACTTGGCCATCAATAACCCCATATTTGGTAAACGGGAAAGTATGAATTTTAATTTCAGCATTCATTCCCTTTGCCACAAACCCTATATCTTTATTTTCCAGAAACACTTCAACTTCGAACTGTTCTTCATTTGGCACAATAAGCATCAATTGCTGAGCTTCGGTCACGACCCCACCAACAGTATTGATAGCAAGCTCTTGTACTTGACCTGAAACCGGTGCATAGAGAATTTGTTTCGCATTTAAATCGGTGGCTTTAGCAAGCTCTTCGTCTAATGAGGCGAGTTGACGTTGATACTCAGCAATTTCTTGTAAGGTTTTAGCTTTAGTTTGGGCAGCGAGGGTCTGCAGTTGATATTTGACTTCAGATTCAGCAGATAATAACTGCTGTCGACGTTGTCTTTCGGCAACTAAATCCTGTGTTTGCTCGATACGTTGTTGTTCAAGCTCTAGGTATTCGGTTTCGGTAACGAGATGTTTCTTTTGTAACGTTGCAATCTTCTCAGTGCGTTTGGTGATGATTGGCAGAGTCTGCTCTAGCTTATGGATAAACGCCTGACTGGCTGATTGTTCGAATCGTGTTTTGCTTAAGGTGTTCTGCAACGTATGCATCTGGCTTTGGTAGTCCTGCCATTGCTGCCAGAGCAGTTCCATATACAGTGTTTTATCCAGCTCTGTGATATCAGGAGGAAATAACGGTTGAATTGAAACCTGTTTAATATCAGTTTTACTGGTCAGCATCTCCAATAACGTTTTTTTAATGGCGAGCTGCATAGCCATACTACGACGTTCAGATTCAAGACGGTTTTCATCTGCAGAAGTTAAAGTGCTATCCAGCTCAATTAATGGTTGGCCTTTATCGACGTGCTGTCCTTCATGGACCAGGATGGTTTTCACCACAGCCTTTTCCAACGGTTGAATTTGTTTAACCCGAGAACTGGGGATAATTTTTCCCTCGGCACTGGAAACAATGTCTATCTCGCCAATACAAGCCCAGATAATCCCAATCCAGAACAGAATAATTAGACTACGCCCTAGCCATTTGGCAATGGGATTGGGCGGCGCTTCTTGTATTTCTAACGCGGCTGGTAAAAATGCAGCCAGTTCCCGAGTTTTACTGCCTTCGCCCATGTTGTGACGATTACGCCATGCATCGCCAAACACAGTTAGCCAACTCATGAGTAGGCCTTTTCAAGGTTGGGATTTTCCTTAGCTTTGTTCTCTGTCACCGGATGTAAAACGGGTGTGTGGCTTTGATAGCTATAGAGTTTGGCGTAGTAGCCATTTTTGGCTATTAACTCATCATGGTTGCCTTCTTCTACGATGCGACCTTTGTCCATCACAAAAATACGATTGCATTGTCTGACAGTGGTTAACCGATGAGCGATGATAAAGACCGTTCGACCTTTACAAATGCTGGCCATATTGTCCTGAATTAACCGCTCAGACTCGTAATCAAGCGCACTTGTCGCTTCATCAAAAATTAAGATTCGAGGATTGTTGATAAGGGCACGGGCTATAGCCAACCGCTGTCTTTGGCCACCTGATAAATTACTGCCTTGTTCGCCGACCAGGTTGTCATAACCATCCGGCAAATCAACGATAAATTCATGTGCTCCAGACGTTTTGGCAGCAGCGATAACGCGTTCCATCGGAATGGAGGGATCACTTAAAGCTATATTTTCCCGGATACTTCGGTTAAACAGAAAGTTTTCCTGTAACACCACGCCAATTTGTTTACGCAGCCACACCGTGTCAACAACCGATAAATCGACACCATCAATGGCGATGCGACCTGATTCTGGAATATACAGTCGCTGAATGAGTTTGGTAATCGTACTTTTACCACTACCGCTGCGGCCGACAATACCAATCACCTCTCCGGGTTTCACTTGTAAGCTAATGTCATCCAGAATAGTGGCACCATCACTGCGGTAGCGAAAACGAATATGGTCGAAGGTGACCGCACCTTGCAAAGCAGGCAGGCGTGAACGATTCGGATTAAAGCCTGGCTCTCTCGGCGTGTTTAGGATATCGCCCAAACGTTTAATGGAAATCCCCGCTTGCTGAAAGTCCTGCCAAAGCTGCACTAGCTTGAGAATAGGACCGCTCACTCGACCAGCAAGCATATTGAAGGCGATTAATTGCCCGACCGTGATTTGATTATCGATAACAAGGTGTGCACCCCACCAGATAATGCCCAATGTCATCAGTTTATTGATTAAACCGGCTATCTGATTGGCAACATTGTTCAGGTTCTGACTTTTAAAGGATGAATGCACATAACTGGAAAGATGGTCTTCCAGCTTGCGTTTCATTTGAGGCTCAACAGCCATTGACTTTACGGTGCCAATACCTGTCATCGACTCGGTCAGAAAGGCGGTATTCGCTGCACCATGGGTAAACTTTTCATCTAGACGTTTACGTAAGATGGGGGTAATAAAAATGGAGAGAATAATATAAAACGGAATGGTGGCAAGTACTATCCAGGTAAGTGCAGAGCTGTAATACCACATGACCGCCAGAAAGACGAAAACAAAGAATAAATCAATCACCAGTGTCAGTGCTGTACCAGTAATAAAATTACGGATGGTATCGAGCTCTCTAACCCTGGCTACATTTTGACCCACTTGTCTAGATTCAAAATAAGCCATGGGGAGTGCCATTAGGTGAGTAAACAACCTTGAACCTAATTCCACATCAACACGATTGGTGGTGTGAGATAACACGTAATTACGTATGCCGCCGAGTAAAGCTTCAAACACCACGACGATAAAGAATCCGACGGCGAGCACATCTAGTGTGGTGAAGCCACGATGCACTAAAACCTTGTCCATGACGACCTGAAAAAACAGTGGCGTCATTAAGGCAAAGAGTTGCAGGAAAAATGAGGCCAATAGGACTTCACCGAAAAGCTTTCGATATTTTACAAGTGAGGGAATAAACCAGGAGATATCAAATTTTTGCTGAAGACTTTCACCAAGGCCTTGGCGTCTCGTAATGGCAATGATTTCACCACTCCACCGCTCTTCAAAAGCTTCTTGTTCTAGACTCTCCGGAGCCTTTTCACGTAAATCATGGATCAATACGCCAGGACGTGCTGAATCACCTTCTTTTATTTCATTTGAAATACGCGCCAGAATGAAATAACTGCCATCTTTTGCTTTGGCAATCGCCGGCAACATGCCGTTAGTGATTTGAGAGAATTTTGGCGAAAGAATTTTGGCTTTTAGAGTAAGCGCTTTAGATGCTTGCAGAATTTGCGTATCGGTAAACACTTCACCCGGAACACCATACTCATGAGAGAGTTGCTCTGCTTCGGCGGGGAGCCGATGGAATCGCGCTATTGCGACTAATGTATTGAGCCCAGTGTCCATACTGAGAACTTCCTATTAATTCCTAAGCAAAAACTAACAGCATCGTCTCAAGTTAACAATAGGAAAATATCCTTGAGACTGTGAATTGCACTCAAAAACTTTAAACTCATCACGATTTAGTAATGTTTTTTTGATAATCGGGTCGTTTATGGATTTATTTCGCTAATTTCAAAACATTATGAATTTCACTAGCTGATGTTTAGCCCGAAAAACATCTACAAAAATATGTCCAATTTGGCTTATTCGTTGTGTAATTTCCATTACCTTCTATGTTTTCGTTAGCTTCATCTGTTTACTCACATAAACCTAGATGGATGAACGGTCAGACCAAAATAGTATGTAATGTCATGAAAATATGACCTGCATGGTATCTAAACAAGCTTTCATAACAGCTGCCGAAGCAACAGCAGTTTTTTTGGCATTACGGGCATTAAAATCAAGACTGCGGACCAAGGTGCAACAATGCAACACCTTGGACACTTTTTGTTTTAATTTCTACTTCTAGGGAATGACCACGGACGGTAGATGTAATAGGTGCAAAAAAGACCAGTCCTGTAATTTTATTGAATACTTCCGCTGATAGAACAATCGCGGGGCGTCGTTTCATAATTTCAGTACCAGCACTCGGGTCAAAATCCAGATAAATGATGTCCTCACGCTTGGGGGGTATATGAAGCCATTACAGTTCAAGTCCTTTTGGACTATCTCCTACCCACTGCTTATCTTCATCCGTCAATGCGAACATCTCCGGAGAGCAACCAGCGAGCAATTCTTCAACGGTGGTCGAATGTTTTGGTGAAAGTATGATTTGATTATCTTTAACAGATAAAGAAAGTACCGTACCAGCCTTAATTCCGGCAGCTTTACCAATCGCCTTGGGAATTGACACTATCTCAGCACCCCCAGATTTTCGAACGATAATATCCATCTGAATAACCTCTCTTTCAGACACAATTGTCATAATGAAATATAACAATCAAACAACCCCAAAGGACTTAGTTTCAAATGAAATTTAATCATCAAACGAATCCCGTTCTGTTTGATTCTGGCTTTCTCGTTCAGCCAAATCATCCGACATATTATCTTTAGCCAGGAAAAAGCTATCCCAGATATTTTCGACCGGCGACAAAACTCTGTCCTTCCTAATTTCCTAACCGTAACCCGTTTAACGCCATTGGGGAATCGCATTTCATCAGGCAATAAGATCACTTGCATTTCATTATTTTCGATGATTTCAACTATTGCCATAAGCGACCTCTTAAGTAGATTCTTAATTCTAGACAACTGTAACTATTCATCAAGCCAATTTATCTAAACAATTTTTAGCTTTCACAGTATTTTCACGTTTTATTTTTTAGGGTCTTTTGGAGTCGTTTTTCCAGACCGCGAATAAATCGTTTCAAAAATAACGTTTCAGTCAATTTATAAAGCTTCGGTTTCGCATCCTTGGTAAAGCATTTTTGAACCAAAGGTTATCCATCAAATAATCGGCATAGATTCACGGAAGACCTTAATCAAACACGGAGAAATCATGCTTCAACGTCGATTGAGCACCGCTATTTCCACCATTCTTCTTTTCACTTCCACCAGCCTCGCTGCGGATCAGATTCTGCTTGATGATGGCAGTATCCTTAAAGGTTCTATCAAACAAATCTCTGATGGCAAGGTCATCATGGATACGGCATTTGCCAGTGAAGTGACCGTTGATTTCAATCGGGTGACGCAAATCAGCACCGATCAGAAACACCTTATTGAACTGGATAGTAGTGACCGGGTTCTGGGTCAGCTGACGGTTAATGAACAGGGTCAGCATCAATTAACTGGAACGGCTTTTGGTACGGTGGATATTGATCCCAAACGTATTAATACACTGTGGGAAATAGATACTGTGCAACCGCAGAATGCTCAACTGGAACAGCAATATCAGCAGGAAATTGAACAAATCAAAACCGCTCAGGCACAGGAGAAAGCCGAGCTGGAAGAAACTTATACTGCTGAGGTGCAGCAACTTCGAGCAGAACGTGAAGCCTTGTTAGATCCGTGGAGTGGAAGTCTGGCATTTGGTCTACAGGGTGCCAGTGGTAACACGGATAGGATGGCTGTCACTGGTCGCGGTGAACTGCATCGGGAAACAGAAAATGAAAGACTGGGCATGTATCTGGAAATAAATTACGCCAAAGAAAATGACGAGCAAACCGAAAATGAAAAACTGGCGGGCATTAAATTAGAACGTGATATCAGTGAAAACTATTTTGCCCGTGGCAGTGCCGATTTTGAAATCGATGATTTTGAAGAGTTGGATTTACGTGCAATTACTACTGCCAGTCTGGGGCGATTTTTTATTCGTGAACCGGATTTAATCTTCAAAGGCTTCGCCGGTGTTGGTTATCGTTTCGAAAGCTATACAGATGGCACTAATGAAAAAGACCCTACTGCTGTATTTGGCTATGAAACCAATTACAACCTTAATAGCCGTTTAAGTTTGTTCCATGATTTAACCTACTACCCTTCGTTTAGCAGCCCGGGGCAAAATTATTTATTGATAACTAACGTGGGTGCTGAAATGCCTATCACTAACGATGAAGCTTGGAAGCTGCGGGCAAGTCTTAGAAGCCAGTACAACAGTCAACCTGCGCTTGATGCAGAAACTACTGACACAAATTATCGTTTAAATTTAGTCTATGACTGGGATTAACAGATAGCAGGCAAAAAAAAAGCCCCGTTAAAAATAACGGGGCTTTTTAAGTTTTGAGGTGTTATCTCAATAAACCATTAAGGCTTATTCACCACCAATTTCATATAACACTTTTTCAACTGGTTTTAATTCACCAGAGATTGCATCAACTTCAACTTCTAAAATCTGACCATCTTTTGACTTGATATCGAACTCATAGCTTGGTTTACCATCTTCTTCGATTTCATATTCAATTTTCATCACCGCACCAGGATAAGCGTCTAATGCTGTTTTTAAAGCTGCATCTAAACGTACTTTTGCCTGTGAAGTAAATTCTTTATCGTCAGCAGCAACTTCGCGCTCAACTTCAAGCACTTTGCCGGATTTAGAGTCACATTCTACTTCCCAGCTTTTACCATCATCGCCTTTGATATCCAACTCGAACTGATGGTTTTTATCTTCCATTTCAGCACGCAGTGAAACAATCTCACCCGGATGCATTTCCATCGCAGAAGCAACACAAACATCTAAAGCAGAATGTTTATCTGCATGAGCAGCTGTAGAGAAAAGACCCGCCGTCATTAGCGCCAGAATTGTCATTGCAGGGATTGTTTGATTTTTCATTTGAAACTCCATTTTTTTGTTCAAAAAAATTCCACTCTCTACCCACAAGAGCAATGGAGGACAAATTGATTTTGTCTTGAATATGATCCCACACGCCAGGAAAAATTCCTAGTTATGGTTTTTGAACTGCAGCAGGTGTTCAACAAAATCTGGTCGTTTACCCGTGATGATTGGATCCTTTCGCCAGACTAATTGAATGGACTTTTTAAGCGCATCGCCTTCCAACGGAATCGCACACAAACTGCCATGTTTAACCTCATCCAACACCGCTGCTGCAAAGACTAATGAAATTCCCAATCCAGCCCGCACAGCTTGTTTCACTGCTTCGGTGCTGCCTAACTGCATGGTAATAGTCGGCATCTGCTTAAAGCCCTGCAAATACTGTTTCAACAGACGCCCTGTTCCACTGCCACTCTCGCCACCAATTAATTCCAGACCGGCCAGCATGGATTTGCTTATCGTTTCCAGCGTTGCCAGAGGATGTCCAACCGGCACAATCATCACTAACGATTCGGTTTTCCACTCCAGCGATTCAAAGCCGGCTTTGGGTGACCACCATTCCGTTAAAGCAATATCAATTTCAGCGTTTTCCAGTTTCTCGACGATGGCTGGATTTGTCTCAATAGTGACATCCAGATTTTTCGATGCTGTTGGCTGATGGCTGAAATAATTCTGTAAATAGGGTTGCAATAAGTAGATGCCAATATTCGAGCTGGCCCCGACTTTCACATTAGGTTTTTGCACGACAGCCAATGCCCTATCGTGAAGGCGTAACATGCTTTCTGCGTAAGGCAATAAACGTAAAGCAGCTTCGGTGGGCTGGCAACCAGTTCGTCCGCGTTGTATCAAAGGAACTGAGAGCATTTCTTCCAGTTTCTGAATATGCTGGGTAATAGTGGGTTGGGCTATTCCCAATGCATTTGCAGCGGCTTGAAAACTCTGCTGTTCAATTACGCTTATCAGACTTTTAAGCCAGATTAGATTGAGCATGATGCATCCTTTACTGAGCCAAGGTGATTGGCTGGATCTAATGGCTGCTCTCCAGCTAATACCCGAAGAATATTTTCAGCAGCACGTTTTTCAATTGCCAAACGCACGGCGCTCACCGCCGAACCAATATGTGCCGTAAACAACGTATTGGGATGTGCTAACAGATTTGCATCAATCTCATGTGGCCGATCATTTCGTGCCCAATCTTCCATTTCAAACACATCACTGGCATAGCCGGCTAAGTGACCGCTTTCCAGCAATCGCAAAATGGCAGCCTCATCAACCACCGATCCACGACAGGGATTAACCAGAAACGATCCTGGCTGCATCTGCTGTAAACGCTTTTCATTCATCAGATGCTGGGTTTGTGAATTTAATGGCAATGCCATAATGACGATATTTGCCTTGGCAAGCGCTTCATCCAATGACATAAATTCAAGGTTCAAAGCAGCTTCCTGTTCAGCGGCTAAAGCTTGTTGATCGGTATAAACCAGCTTGGTGTCCCAACCGTTAAGCCGTTGGGCAATGGCCTGTCCAATCGCGCCCATACCGATAATGGCTATGGTCGAACCTTCCACACCCAGTCCATAAAACTGTGGGCGCCAACCTTTGAAGTAACCACTTCGCACATGTTCATCAGCCACTCTAATATGTCGAATCAATCCAACCATTAAACCGATGGTCAATTCGGCGGTGGGAACCGTTAATAAATCCGGCACAAAGGTCAGCCAGACATCATTTTCGGTACAGGCATCGACATCAAAATTGTCATACCCTTTTAACGCCGCACCAATCACTTTTAGGTTTGGACAAGCCTGTAAAAATTCGGCGTCCACCTTATCCGGCATAAACACCATCAATGCATCCGCGTCATGCGCCAGTTGAATGGTATCGCTGCGTGACAGGCTGAACGTGGTCTGATTGGTTATCAAATCACAATGCGGTACCAGCATTTCGAGCACCTCATCATGCACTTTATGGGTAATCACCAGTTTTGGTTTCATCGTCATCCTTTACTTGAATTTTTTGCGTAACACGCCGCTTAACGCATCAACTAATGTGACCATCACCAGAATCACCAGCAAAATCGCAAATACTTCCTGATACTGCATAATCCGCAATGAGCCCATCAGCTCAAAACCAATACCACCAGCACCGACCATGCCCATTACTGTGGAAGCACGGAAATTGTATTCCCAGCGATAAATCGCCACATCAGCAAATTGAGGCAAGACTTGAGGAAGAATCGCGTGATACAGAACTTGCATCGGGGATGCTCCTGCTGCACGTGCGGCTTCAACCGGAGCTTCATCAACATGTTCAATCGCTTCGGCAAAGAATTTACCAACCATACCAATTGAATGTAATGCCAATGCCAATACTCCCGGCAACGCACCAAATCCCACTGCTGCCACGAAAATAATACCCATGATCAGTTCAGGCACCGACCGAAGTGCATTTAAAACAATACGTGACAGTTGAAACACCACGCCATGTGGTGCTGTATTGCGTGCTGCCAGAAACGCCATTGGCACTGAAAACATCACGGCAATAGCGGTACCGGCAATACTCATTGCCAGCGTATCGAGCAATGGAGAAAACCAGTTACGGATATTGGTAAAGTCGGGTGGAAAAGACTCACTGGCTAAGGTGCCAATCGCAGGCAAACCATTTGCCAGTAATTCAAAGTTGAGTACATTCACATACCAGGCTGCAAGCAGGATGATGGCCAATAAGGCCACCACCTGTAGAGTTTGTTTTTTCCAGCGCTGGCTGTAACGTTTCAGCGCATCTTGCTGGGTAATGACTTGCGTGCTCATAAAACGTCCTTACATCTTGGAAAAATCAAGATTGAGTAATTTGCCCATCTCGCGAATCACGTCATAATCGGCATCAGTGATTGGTGCAAAACCCTCGGCTTTAAAGTTTTTCAGCACTTCTTCATCATCCAGACTGACAAACGCATCTTTGATTTTCGCTTTCAAAAGATCG
>JAMDEF010000162.1 GCA_023488305.1 Gammaproteobacteria bacterium
ACATAAAGATAAAAAAGCTCTCATACCCGCTGACTGATATTTCTGTTTATGCCACAAAAAATAGAAATAACGAAATAAATCTAAGTCCGGAGTCTTTAGGGCTATGAGTGTTCCTTGTTTCAAGTTTTCTTTCAGTGCAAGTCGAGAAATACAGCCAATTCCTAACCCAGACTCAACGGCTAGCTTTATTGCTTCTGTATGCTCTAACTCAAGACGAATATCTAGTTCTGAATGATAGTTATAAAAAGCTCTATCAAAAGTTTCTCTTGTCCCAGAGCCGCTCTCTCTTAAAATCCAACGTTCTTTAAGCAAATCTTTAATGGTTATGCGCTTTTTATTTGCCAGTAGATGATTAGGAGAACAAAAAATAATAAGTTCATCACCAACCCACTTATTCACCATAATGTCTTGGTGGTTGCACTCACCTTCGACTAAGCCAAGATCCAACTCATGATTAGCAATTTGACGAATTATTGATTGCGTATTGTGGACATCTAGCTTCACCCTACTTTCAGGATGCTCATGTAAATATTTAGCGACCAAAATTGTCGCGAGGTAATTTCCCACGGTTAATGTTGCGCCAATTCTAAGTAGTCCATACCCAGCATGACCTTCAAGTATGTTTTTGATTTCTTCTGCCCGATCTAAAAACTCAACGGCATGAGGCAACAACTCTTGGCCTAACTCGTTAATGCGTAGGGATTTACCTACGCGATCAAACAGTAAAGTATCAAATTGCTTTTCCAGTTCCGATAACGCCGTACTTGCTACTAACGCTTTCATAACCAACTTTTCTGAAGCGTGTGTAACACTTTGTGTTCGAGATACTGCCACGAAAACTTCTAATTGTCTGAGTGTAAACTTCATATAGGTTAAATAGATTAATATTATTAAAACAATCAATTTAACAAATATACTACACTTCGTTAAAATTCACCGCAACATTAATAGTTTAGGTGGGTTATGAAAGCGTTAGTAGCAATTAAGCGTGTAGTAGATGCACACATACAAGTGAGTATCAATTCTGATGGCACAGCATTAGAGCTGGAAGGACTAAAAACAGCTGTAAATCCGTTTGATGAAAATGCTCTTGAAGAGGCTCTTCGACTTAAAGAAAGTGGACACATCACGGAAATTTTGGCAGTCACGATTGGCACTCAATCAAATGTTGAAATATTGCGTCATGCTCTCGCGATGGGGGCTGACAGAGCGTTACTCTTAGAGACCAATTTGTATCTCGTACCTCTTGCAGCTGCAAAACTCTTAAAAGCTCTCGTACTAGAAGAGTCACCAGAGATTGTGCTTTTGGGAAAAAAGGCAATTGATGATGATGCTGGCCAGACAGGTCAAATGCTCGCAGGATTACTTGGTTACCCTCAAGCTACTTCTATCTCATCACTAAGTATTGAAGGTAAAGATCTAATAGTGAAACGTGAAATAGAGGGTGGAACCGAAAGACTATCTTTAAGATCACCTGCAGTTGTAACAGCTGACTTAAGACTAAATGAGCCTAGGTTCATAAAGCTGCCTAACTTAATGAAGGCGAGAAAACTACCAATAGAAATTCTCAGCGTTAAGAATTTCAACATTGATACTACACCAAAGTTAAAGACTATCTTTTTCAAAGAACCACCTAAGCGTAGGCCTTCAGTAGTGGTTAACAGTGTAAAAGAGCTAGTAGAAAAACTCCGAGCCAATGAGGGGATAACATTATGAGCACATTAGTTATTGCAGAGCACAACGGCATTAAGTTGAGCAACACAGTTACTCAATCTATTAGTGCAGCTGTGACATGGGGAGACACTATTGATGTACTCTTAGTTGGCGATCAACTTGGCTTATTATCAGTTGAAGTAAGCAATATTAAGGGAGTTCGACGTGTCCTTAAAGCAGAAGCGCCGCACCTTACTAGTTTCATAGCTGAGGATATAAGCAACATAATACTAAGTATCGCACATCAATATGACGTGATTTTGGCGGCTCACTCATCATTTAGTTTGGATTTTTTACCTAGAGCTGCTGCTCAACTTGATGTGGCAATGATTTCTGATGTGCTTTCTATACCTGATAGGAACACATATACCCGTTCTATTTATGCGGGCTCTATACAAACGACTATCCTTAGCTCTAACAGCAAAGAAGTAATAACTATTAGAGCCAGTAACTTTACTCATGCGGAACTAGGCAATAATGCAGAAATATTTAATATTGATGTTCCTCAAGAAACTCATTGCGTTAAATGGCTTGGTGAAACCAGAATTGAATCAGAATTACCTGAGCTAACTTCAGCGAAGATTGTCGTATCAGGCGGTCGTTCTTTGGGTAGCGCGGATAAATTTGACTCGCTTTTAAGACCATTGGCCAATAAGTTAGGAGCAGCATTGGGGGCAACTAGGGCTGCCGTTGATGCTGGTTATGCACCAAACGAGATACAAATTGGTCAAACTGGTGTGACAGTGGCGCCTGAATTATATATTGCAGTTGGTATTTCAGGTGCTGTTCAACACACATCAGGAATGAAAGATAGCCGTGTTGTGGTTGCTATAAATGCTGATCCTGATGCACCTATTTTTCAAGTATCGGACTATGTTTTGATAAGTGATTTATTTAATGTTGTACCTGAGCTAGTACAGACAATCTAACCAAAGGGAAGTTTATGGATAAGTTTATTCGTGAGACTGTTTTATCAGTACATCATTGGAATGAATCACTGTTTAGCTTTAGAACTACACGTGATCCAAGCCTAAGATTCGAAAATGGGCAGTTTGTAATGATTGGATTAGAGGTTGAGGGTAAACCTCTATTAAGGGCTTATAGTATTGCCAGTCCAAATTATGATGAAGAGTTGGAATTTTTTAGTATCAAAGTTTCAAATGGTGCACTAACATCACGTTTACAGCATCTACAGGTTGGAGATGAAGTACTGGTAAGTCGTAAACCCACGGGCACATTAGTAATTGATGACTTAAAACCAGGGAAAAACTTATACCTTTTCTCTACCGGTACAGGCTTAGCTCCGTTTATAAGTATTATTCAAGACTTTAATACTTATGAAAACTTCGACAAAGTAGTGCTAACGCATGGCGTTCGATATGTAAGCGAACTTGCTTACGCAGAATTTATTCAAAATGAATTAGTTCACAATGAATATTTTGGTGATGAAGTGAGGGAAAAACTCATCTATTACCCAACAGTAACTCGTGAAGAATTCCATCATCAAGGACGGCTTACCGACTTAATTGAGAGTGGTAAATTATTTACAGATATTGGATTACCTGAACTTGACCCCAAAAATGATAGAGCAATGATTTGTGGAAGCCCGCAAATGCTTGATGATATTTCAGCTCTCTTAGACCAAAGAGGTTTTGTAGTTTCCCCTCGAATTGGCGTTAATGGAGATTATGTAATTGAGCGAGCTTTTGTAGAAAAGTAACTACACGCTTGAAAGAAACCTACTTAATTTTAATTGCGAAACTTTCTAATGGACTGCCCTAGGTATCGTAGACAACTTCCGGCTATTATTTGGACTGCCCTAGGTATCGTAGACAACTTCCGGCTATTATTTGGACTGCCCTAGGTATCGTAGACAACTTCCGGCTATTATTTGAGCATAGGAGGAAGTCCATATGAGTGGTCAAAGATATACCCCGGAATTTAAAGATGAAGCAATCAAACAAGTTATCGACAGAGGTTATTCGATTGCTGAAACAGCAGAGCGTTTGGGTGTCTCCCAACATAGTTTGTACAAATGGGTAAACGCAGCGAAACCTGCACCAACAGAGCAACAAGCCAATGAATTGTTGGAAGCTAAACGAGAAGTCCTTAAATTGCGTGCTCAGCTACGCCGCGCTGAAGAAGAACGCGATATTCTAAAAAAGGCCGCAAGGTACTTTGCAAGCCTGCCAGAGTGAAGTACCAGTTTGTTCTTGAACACCAGCATGAGTTTAGTATTGTGGCGATGTGCCGAGTATTACGTATTGCCCGAGCAGGCTTTTATTTTTGGTTGCACAAACCTCTATCTGACCGTGCAATTGAAGATAAACGGTTACTTAATGTCATTCGCAGCTCTTATAGTGCCAGTGGCGGTGTCTATGGTGCGAGACGGGTCTTTCTTGATTTACGGGAAACCGGGGAAACCTGTGGCAAAAATCGGGTTGAACGGATAATGCGCATTAACCATATCAAAGCAGTGCGTGGTTATAAGGCACCCAGAACCATTCACGGCAGACCATCCATCATTGCGCCAAATCATCTGCAACGCGAGTTTACAGTCGATAGACCCGATAAAGCCTGGGTGACTGACATTACCTATATCCGTACCTGGCAGGGCTGGCTCTATCTTGCTGTAGTCGTTGATCTGTTCGCCCGCAAAGTGGTCGGTTGGTCAATGAAGCCAACATTACATCGAGACATCGTGATGGATGCATTGCTCATGGCCGTCTGGCGACGACGTCCCAAACAAACGCTACTGGTACACTCAGATCAAGGCTCACAATATAGTAGCGATGATTGGCTGAGATTTTGTAAAAGCCATTCACTTGAGCCTAGCATGAGTCGTAGAGGAAATTGCTGGGATAACGCCGTTGCCGAATCCTTTTTTAGCAGTTTGAAAAAAGAACGGATCAAAAAACGGATCTATAAAACCCGAGAAATGGCTAAGCGAGACATCTTCGATTACATTGAAGTATTTTATAACCGGCAACGTCGTCACAGCCACCTCGGCGGCGTTAGCCCAGAAGCTTTTGAAAAGGCTTCTTTTTGAGGCTGGATTTTGTCAAGAATATCGGGGACAGTCCACTTTTCAAATGCATATAATCCAAAGGTCTTAATGTTAGGAGTTTGGGATTAAATCCCTCCGTTTTAGTGCGCACCTTCATCGTTTACCAATATGATCCCGGCAAAGCTCCCGCATTACTCAAACTCAGTTTAATTGAGCAGGTTTTGCTGACGCCATGAGCAAACCTGACTCCTGCCAGAGCTGCATTTCAATACCGCTCCGGTTAATAGTAATTGGTTTTTCGCCGCTATTCACATCAGGCAAAGTACCAAATAAGTTCGCATCATAAACAGTTTGGTATTGGGTCATGATAGCGCCAGCTTCCGTTTTAAAGTGTAACTGAGTGGCAACCACGCCTTGGAGCGTACAGTATCTGCCACCAAGCAACACAATCGCCCCCTCATTAAAAGTTGTTGAGAGCTTTGGCATAAACCCCAGATTGTTTAACTTTCTTTGCAGCACAGACATTGAGTCAGTCTCTACATCAAGCAGTTGCATATAAAGATGATTAGTCATCACCTCGGTCGCAATCCTCTGATGTGTTTCATCTGATAATTTTGGTTGGTTCAGGATTGCCATATTAACGATTAACAAACCGGCAATTAATGTGGTCATCACAGCTAAAGACCATTGAGGCATAAGACCTTGCATGAACCATCGAGACTTTTTCTCTTTCGGCATGAGCTTATGAATTTCTGCTTCACTAAGCTGCTCATGTTCAAGCATGTCTTTAAATGCCTCGCGAAGCGGTTTATGTTTTTTAATTGGCTTCATTTTTCACCCGTCAACTTATCGAGTTCACCATGAAACCTTAATTTAACTCTTCTCATACGAGACAACACCGTATTTCTGGATAACCCTAAATTCAACGCAATTTCTGAAGCACTGTAACCTTCAACTGACCATAAAAAAATAACTTCACGTTCATCTGAACTGAGTTTTTCCCAGACCATTATTAAAATCTGTTCATCGACCAATAAGGCCTCAAGATCTCTTTCTGCAGAAATAATAAAGTCAGGTTCATCAAGGGATTCAAATGACACGCTGACTTTTCTTCGATAACCGTCATAAAAACGATTACGAGCGACCTGACGCAGGTAGGCATTAATCTCATTAACTGAGTCGTTCGGTTGTCGAATATATTTCTCAATGCTGTCTTGCACTAAATCCTGTGCATCAGCCCGGTTACCACATAAAGCGAAGCAATAGCGAAACAACCTATTGAGAATAATCGCGTTAATTGTCAAAGTGAAATCGCCCAGTCAGGCAATATCTGCAAAGCTAGGGCTTCCAGTATTTTGTCTATACCGGTCAACACCATTAAGCCCAAAATGATCAACAGCCAACCCAGCAGAAACTTTAATCGCTCAACATTTTGCAAAACACCCGGCCGTAATTTATTAATAAGTTTACTAGATAGCATACCGGTAATGACCAGGACCAGCGCGGTACTCAGTCCGAATACAAACATCACCAGAAATGCCATGCCAAAACTCTGTCCTAAAGAAGCCAGTGCAATCGCTGCACCCAATGTTGGCCCGACACAGGGTAACCAGACCAATCCCATTAATGCCCCCATTGAAAACTGTCCTAGGTTAGTGGTTGGATTTTTACCTGATACATCCACGTTACTGGTCAGCAGAGACAACCGATAACTGAGCCAGTTATTGAGACGTTTTATCACCAGTATCAAACCGATCACAACCAGCAGAGCCGCGGCGATATAGCGGAACAGCTCCGGATCAAGTCCCAAAGAAATCAAGGCAAAACTTAATAAAGTGCCGGCTACCGCAAAAGATGTGCTCAAGCCAAGGGCAAGAAACATTACACCTTTGCGACCACTGGTTGCTGCCGAAGCCATCACCACGGGCACTAAGGGCCAGACACAGGGAGACAGAATACTAAGCGCACCCGCAAATGCTGCAAGCGGGAGTGATGCCAGTTCCAGAGACATTATTTAGCGCCAAATTCAATCGCGCGATCTAGTTGAGCAGCTATTTCCTCATAGCGGGTTTCGGCTACGCTATACCAGAATTGCTCATCGCCTTTGTATATCAATAGCGTTGATTGTCTGGGGGCGCGGAAATGGCGGACCACTTCTTTTTGATCATCAAAGTTGACTTGCAAAATATGAAATTGCTTATCGGGATTTTCAGTTTGATATTTGCTTAACTGCTCAGTTTGTCTAGCACATGTTGGGCACCAATCCGCATGAATATCGATGAGCACAACTTCACCGGATTTTTGTAACGCCTCAAAACGCTCATAGCTAAAAGGTTCTTTTTCGAGAGCAAACACACTGGCAGAAAAAACCAATAGCATCATAGAAAAAAACTTTGCGAAAATTCTAAACATTTTTCACTCCAGTTAAAGAATAAGGGTAATGCGCAATAACAGAGACGAATGAAAAAGCTTTTTGATTGCATAAATTCAGACGAAAAAGTTTTTTAATTTTGTTGCATTACAGAAACTACGCAAGTTACGGGCTTATATGAATATCTCCATACCAGGCTTCGCCGGCCTCATCGGTATTATCAGAGTCGGACATGATGCCGATAGCAACAATCGGCGGTGGCTTTCGTCCAAAAGCAGCTTGATAGTCAGCCGCAATATCCCTCGCGTTATCGACCCACTGCCCAATCAAAGCTTCTCCTGACTGCACCGCGATCATCTTTGTCTGATCAGAATAAGGATTGGTGACGATATGACCAACGGGTAATTTATTCGCCCAGATGTAGTTCATGGCTGAGCCAGGCAAGGTGTCTTCAGTAAGCGCATTAGCTGCATTGTATTTGAGTTTTTCCAGGAAAGTTGATGATGCTGGATCGAATGCAAAGGCAATATAGATTCTCGCAGGATAATCGTCTCCTGACTTCGAGTCTGCATCACCTGCTTGATATATATTACGGACTTTCCATCGCCACTTAATTTTCAGATTTGTAGCCGTTTTATTATCTAACCTAGTCACTAACAGCGAAGCGCTATTCTTTGTGCGGGCATGAATGACTTTTTGACCGTCTTTATCTATCAGCTGGTAATCTGTTTGATTACTGATATTTTTAAATGCTAAAGGTAACCAGTGACTATTTGATAAATCATCGATTCCGGAGAAAGCTTGTGGTGACTGCGCATAGCTTTTCGTTATACTCACTGCAAAAATTATTAGCAGGACTAAACTTATGGCTTGTTTCAAGATATGCTCCTTCTGAAGTCTGTTTTTTTATCGCTTAACCTATGACAGCTACTGGCGAGAATTCACTTATTGAAAAGCTTCAGGCAGGTGACCCTGAAGCATTCCGGTTGGTAGTCAGGCGTTATCATCCAAGGCTGGTTTTTGTCGCAAAATCAATTGTTGGTGAGGCCTTTGCCGAAGAAATTGTTCAGGATGCCTGGGAGACAGTTTTGTCATCCATTGCAGGTTTTCAACAACGTTCGGCGCTGCAAACCTGGCTGACACAAATTGTTATTAATAAAGCCAAAACAAGAAGACTTCGTGAAGCACGTCATAGCTCTCTCGATGTCGATTGGCAAAACCCTGACGGTGATGAATTTAAATCAAACGGCGGTTGGTCAACGCCACCACAACCGTGGCATGAAGATTCTCCGGAGGCGTTGTTATCAAGTGATGAACTGCAGGAAAGAATCCACAAGCAAATAGAAAACCTGCCCGATAACCAGCGCACCGTCATAGTATTGCATGATATTGAAGGCCTTGGTTTTACCGAGATTTGTAACATCATCGATGTGAGTCAGTCCAATGTAAGAGTCCTGCTCCACCGGGCCCGTCTCGTAATCAAAAAAGTTATTGATGAGCACCAGAACCCAATATGAAATTAATGTTCTCCTGTAAAGATATTCATGACAGAGCCAGTCAGTTCATTGACGGCGATTGCAGCATGCTGACTAAAGCAGGCGTGCTGATGCATATCCTGATGTGTGGCAATTGCCGCCTGTTCATCAAACAGCTGCGCCTGACCGTGGCATCAATCAGACAAATGCCTGATAAACAACATTCAGATCAGGACCTTGATGCGTTGGCTGATAAAATCTTAGCTAAAACCAAGCCAGCAGAACTGGAAAAATAGTTAGCTCAATCATATTGGCTGAGATAGGCTGCATAGGCTGCTTTATCCAGCGGTTTACTGAATAAAAAGCCCTGAATAAAATCGCAATGCCAGCCAAACAGCTGTTGATTTTGCGCATCAGTCTCAACCCCTTCAGCAACTACTTTCAGATTCAATTGATGGGCCAGCGAAATCAGCATTTCAACGATAGTCGAATTTTTATTATTTAATGAAAGTGTCGATACAAAGCTTTTATCAATTTTTATGGCATCAACCGGTAAGCCATGCAAATAATTCAGTGATGAATAGCCTGTTCCAAAATCATCGATCGCTATTTTAAAACCGATTGTTTTAAGTGCCTGCAGCATAGTTATTGTTCTATCAATATCCTGCAATGCAACTTGTTCAGTTATCTCCAATGTGAAACTTTTGGCCGCCAATTGGTAATGACGAAGTTTTGCTTTCAAAAAAGGCACCAGTGACTCATCCTGCCACTGAATTGCTGAAATATTAATTGCTAGAGTAATCGGCTGCTTGCCTGACTCAGCCATAACGGCAAAATTACAAAACACCTCGTCAATCAGCCATTTTCCAAGGTCAATGATGAGCCCTGAAGATTCGGCAATCGGTATAAATTCTGCCGGTGACACCCATTCTGAACGTCGGTAATGCCAACGCATCAAGGCTTCTGCAGAAGTTGGTTGACCTGACTTGGCATCAATAATTGGCTGGTAATAAACTTCCAGTTCCTGCTGCTTGATCGCGTGACGCAAATCATTTTCCAAGGTCATTCGACGCAACAGAAACTTATCAAGTACATCATCGTAGGCAATGAAGTTATTGCCAAATTGGTTGGGAATGCTGTGAAGCGCACTATCTGCTTTGCGCATAACTTCAAACAGATCACTGTTTACCTCTACTTTCACACCACCAATTGTGAAAGTTAAATAAAAATGCCGGTCAGCAATGGCAACAGGCTTGCCAAAGATATTAAAAATTTTCTCGGCTAGGATCGCTGGCTCCATTGCACTGATTAATGACACCGCAAATAGATTACTTTCCAGATGAAAAAGCTTGGCACGGCTGCTCTTTAAAGCGCCGGCCAATCGTTTAGCGGTCAATTTAATCACATCATCAGCACGCTCATGGCCACTACTGGTAATAATTTCGGTAAAGCGATTAATCTCAATCAGCATTAAATGTTCAGGTCGTTTGCTGGCAAATTCGCTCACCAGAGACTGTCTGTTTGGCAGGTTACTGATACTGTGATGAAAAGCCATGAAGCGGAGCTTTTCATGGGCATGATGTTGCTGCGTGATGTTGGTCAGATATACGTGGTATTCATTTAACTCACCTACCCAGTGTGCATTGATGTCATAAACCTCTTCCTTCAAACGATATTCCATCTGGAATTTAGGTTTACGCCCGCCCTTGCTATTTAAAAACTTATTTAAGCTATCGGGGAGTATTTTCTCAGGACTTGCCTTGCCAAATAAGCTTTGTGAAAGGCGCACTGCCCCGGGGTTGGCATAAGTAACCTGACTGGTATCTGAAACAGCTAAAACCGGTGATGGATTAAATTCGGGGTAACTTGCTAAGCGTCTTTTTTGGACAAGTGCCGTTAATAGGTGCTTGTTGAGAATGAGTAAGCCTGCAGCTGATACAAATAACATTAGCCCCATCGCACTGATCCAAAATACACCGCTTTCAGTTTCTTCAAGACTGGTTTGTGCATTTAGCATCAGTTGCTGATTAAGCTGATGGGTCAGTTTCAAACTTAATTGGTCTAACTGCTGTGCAACTGGCTCAAAATCAGCCAGTATCTGACGTGCACGATCCCAATCAGTTGGCTGTTGCATTGCCAACGTAAATGCAGCGACAACACTTTCAAGTTGCTCAATGTTTTCGTGGATGCTCTGAAGAGCCTCACTCTCAAAAAAGGCAGCTTCCAGTGGCTGTAATGTATTTTTTAACTGTGTTTTGCTGGTTTGGTAGTTTGTCTGAAAGTCTGGGTCTATCCCATTCAGATAGTACTGATAAAATTTCAATTGCTGGTCATTCAGCAGATTACGAACCGTCTGAATCTTTTCATATAAGATTAAATCTTCATTCACCAACTGACGACTCGTCAGCTCTAACTGTTTAACGGTTTGCCATGCTTGAGAAATAACAACAAACAGTGCTGAAAACACAACCAAGGTGATCAAAACTGTCTTTAGCGTTATTCTCACTTTAATTGCTAAATGAATACATTATTATCATTCAGCCACCCTTCTCACTTATATGTAAATAGCGTGTCATCGTGACGCAGTAAGTAGAGACTGATGCAGGCGGCCAACATCGGCCAGGCAGCGAAAAATAAGAGGTTGTTAAACGGATCCAGATACTGCTGGAAAGAGGAAAAGGTCGAAATGCCATGGATAAAGAGCACTACCCCATAGGTGAATCGTTTATAAATACCGACCAGAAAAGCTAGGAGCAGCAATAACTCAAGTATGCCGATAATCATAAAAATCGTACTGCCCAGCCCGGCCAAACCATAAAAATTCTCGAACACCTTACCGCTATGCTCTGGCTGAATAAATTTATCCAATGTCCACATCAGCATCACAATGAAGACCCCCACTCGCAGTGATAGCAATGACCACTGTAATCTTGTCGCTTGAAGCATAATTTTCTCCTGATTAAAAATGATTAATTTGTCTGCAAATATTCCGTCTGAAGACGCGATAAGTCCTCCGGTACATCAATATCAAACAATGATTCGCTTTCAAATAAACGCCACCCCAGCGCCAGAATGCGTTGACGTGTTATTTCTGTAACGTTGCTGGTGCTCCACGGTATAGCACTGAATAATTCTGTTGCATATTGATTGAGGCCGATCAGGCAGTAGCCGCCATCATCGACCGGGATCAGACTGACATCACCGTGTTGCAGCCATTGAGCAGCCTTTTGAATATGTACTGTTGATAATCCGGGGCAGTCGGTACCCAGTAAAATGATCGACTCGCCCTCGTCTATCACCCGGCGGACGATGGCGGCCATTTTTATACCTAAATCCCCATCAACCTGTTTTGTCCAATTGATTTCAGTAGGATAACTCGTCACCAAACCGGGCAAAGACTCCGGTGACGGCGTCATGCAGCATTCAATACGGCCAGCTCCGGATTCTATCGCCATTTTGATAGTGTTAGTCAGCATTTGTCTGGCTAAATCTGCCGCGCCCTTCTCGCCTAGAGCCGGAATCAGCCGTGTTTTACACAGCCCGGGAATCGGTGCTTTTGCCATAATCACTATCCGCACCGGTTTCATCGATAATACTCAGCTAATGTTGATGCTGGCAATTGAACGATACGCCATGACGTCTATC
>JAMDEF010000070.1 GCA_023488305.1 Gammaproteobacteria bacterium
GGTAAAATCCCTCAGGTTATCTTCTCATTCCCCGGCGGTCGTCGGTTTCATTTTACTGATCCGAATGGCAATGAATATGCGGTTTGGTCTGAATAAACTTCTGTTGTGACGCGCTCCCACGCGGAGCATGGGAACGAGTTATAAGCTAAAAAGGGCAAAGATTATGTCTTTGTTCTTTTTTTTGTTCCTTTGTTTGCATTCAGTCAGTTTCAAACTTATTGATTAAGCATAGAGATGTGCAGTTAGTTAGCTCGATTTGGTCGTGCATCAAATTTTCGTTAGTAATAACTAAATCATAAATCAATGTGTGAACTGGTACCTGGACCTGGAATATTATGCCAAATACTATGAAATTCTATTTGTAGAAATCATTTTGCGATGTGTAGATGAAATTGCAAAGAATTCATTTCGAGCAATATAACAAAGCTAGGTACAGATAAATTGGCCGATTTTTCTTAGTTGCGAAGTATCCGACTTCGAAGTTATAAGTTTTGTAGTTTTAATTTTCATAGTATGGAGAACTAATGAGATATTCAGATGAGTATTATGCAGGGAGCGCCATTGGGACCCTATTTGGCATCTTCTTTAAGCTGATGTGGCTATCTCTTGTTTATAGTCCTTTTGTTTTTGTAGGGGGATATGTTTTTTTCGTGCTTTGGGATAACTACGCAGTTCACGGTGGAGTTTCAGCTATTGGTGGCATCATTTCAGCTGTGGCCCTCTATATTCTGATTTTTTTCTTTGAAGGCTTAAAATTTGAATTGAAATCAAGAGGCAACAAAATATGGATTTTGCTGAAAACGATGAATGTATTAATCGTTTGCGGATTGCCTTTCATTCTTGGTGGAAGCTTAGCTGCCTCGTTTATGGACGATAAGGTGGTAAGTAGTGTTGAGGTTTGGATAGTTTTTTGTTTTTTCGGTCTTTTCCCTTCTTTAATTGCTTATGTTGGAGTTTTTGGGCAAGAGCGTTCACAGAGAATCAAAACGGAAACATAGTCATCTGATACTCGAATTTAGATAAAAATAAATTTGCATAATCTACGCTCCCACGCGGAGCATGGGAACGAGCCAACAGGGACTGATTGGTCAACCAAACAGTGATTTTGATTTAGTCAATCACTTTAACAGGGCCGTGGTTATCGCAATGATCGCCATGCGGATGGTGTAAATGACCATCTACCAAGTAATCAGTGTGATCGCCATGCGGTACAGCTTCATGCCCGCAATCAGGGCCATGAACGTGATCCGCATCGTGTCCGGCACAATCATGGTGATTGCAATCATCCGGGTTTTTATCCGTTATTTCGATTTTGTGTTCGTCAATATGTGCTTCATGCACGTGATGCAAGTGACCATCATGCAAAAAATCGGTGTGACCATTATGTTCAATTTGCGTATGGCCGCAGTCAGGGCTGTGTTTGTGCGAATGATCTTGATGAATGTTACAGTGCATATCAGTCTCCTTAGTTTCCGTTATTTTCGTTGGCATGTACCAGGGCGTTTTCAATCATTTCAACAACATGTTGATCGGCAAGTCGGTAATAAAGGTGTCGGGCATCGCGTCTTCGGGTCACCAGATTTGCATTCAGTAAGGTCTGCAAACGGGCTGATACGGTAGAAAGTTTGTCATCACTGGTCACCAGATCGCCCACGCAAAGTTCGCCTTGCCGTAAACAATACAAAAGCGTTAGCCGTGCCGGATCACCCAAAGCCTTAAACAATGCAGCAGTGCGTTCCAGTTGCTGAACACTTAGTTCGTTGCTTTCACAATTTGGGTGATGCTCTTCACTGCATGACTGCACTTGATATTCCAATATTCGATGTAATGTCGTAACTGTAGTCTGAATCCTATATCTATGCAAGGGCGAATCCCACTGCTTTTTAAAAATACAGGCTAGGCATGGCAATGCTAATTCAAACCAATTGTGGTCCTTGGCAGATTTGGATAGTGACTAGGATGTGTGTCATATTTTGGTGCGAGTTCTTGTTTAGCTCGCCTCAAATCGTAGAAACTGTCAATCTGTATGAGAAGGTGGATAGTTTCAGCCTGTTATCAGTAGATCATAAACTCATGTTGCGATGACTTGCGGCATTCTGGCTCATTAGAGGAGAAATGCAGATGTTTAAGCAGAAAATATTTTGTCTGCAGTTGGCAATCAGAAATATGTTGAGCTGGGTTCAGTGACAACATATTCCAAGACAATGAGCCGGGAATCACCGGTTCGGGTAAAGACCATTGTCGGAGTGGCGTTTGTGGTCTTTGTATTTCTTATGCCTTTTTCAATCTATAACTTCTACCTGGAACGGTATATTTTAGGAATAGGCTCGTTGTCCGTGGTCTTGCTCATGGCAATAAATGCCTGGAACTGTTGGCATGGTCGTTATTATCCTCTATTAATTTTAGTTGGTTTAGCCCCAATCAGTACCATGTTTCTGGGCTTTACCATCTACCAGCAGGGGTTAATTGGATTGTTATGGTGCTATCCAGCGGTTATCTGCTTTTATTTTATGTTACCGGAGCGCTATGCTTGGGGAGCAAATATTGTTTTGCTTGCGATGGCACTGCCAATGTCATGGCTATTTTTAGATGCTGAACTGGCAGCGAGAGCTACCGCCACATTACTTTGTGTTAGCGCCTTTGCGGTGATTTTTGTTTGGGTGATCAGTGCTCAGCAACATGAATTACACGAACTGGCCATGACTGACTCTTTAACAGGTTTGGCGAATCGGGTGCAGTTGAATGGAACGCTGGAACAAGCAGTGCAGCAGCATGAGCGTCGTCAGACACCAATGACTTTGATCTCACTGGATCTGGATAATTTCAAAATGATTAATGATACCTTCGGGCATGATGCCGGTGATGAGGTTCTGCGTGGTATTGGCAAACTTCTGCAAAAGCGTATCCGGCGCTCGGACAAAGTATTTCGTCTGGGTGGCGAGGAATTTTTGATACTTCTTTATGAAACTGACTCAGCCCAGGGTTTGCTGGTGGCGGAGGAGTTGCGTAAGACAATTGAAGCGATGCCCTTATTGCCCGATCGTAGCGTGACAACCAGTCTTGGTATAGCAACATTGCAGCCCAAAGAAGATTGGCGGGATTGGATGAAGCGCAGTGACGATAACCTTTACCGTGCTAAAAAAGAAGGTCGCAATCGTGTGGTGGGCTGATAAAACTGTTTTGCAAACGGGTCGATTTGTTGCAAAGCGTTGTGATCAGTATTGTCTCGTGGTTCATGAGATAGTTTAAATAATTGGTTTTAGTTTTTCATAATTCACAAAACCGACTTTTGCCAGTTTGTGATATTGCCGATGGGTGAAGTGACTAGTATGGATTGAGAAACGTTAATCCATCGAGGTTGCTATGAATATCCCAATCCACACAGCTTACAAACCTGAAACCACGCCCGGTATTAAACCTTCTCATCCGCTAGATCCCCTAACCCTTGACGAGCTTGCCGAAGCCACATTGCTGCTCAGAAAAGAGAAGCAGCTCAGTTCATCGTGTCGTTTTCCATATTTGCAACTGGAAGAACCACCCAAAGATGAAGTGCTGGCGTTTGAAGCCGGTAAACCTTTTTCACGTAAAGCTTTTGCTGTGGTACTGGATAAGAGTACCGGGTTAATTCATGAGGCAAAAATCGATCTGATTAGCCAGCAGATTATCGACTGGAAACAACTGGATCCGGAAGTCAGTGGACAGCCGCCGATTATGATTGAAGAGTTTTTCAGCTGTGTGGATATCGTGCAGGCAGATGAAGGCTTCCTGGCAGCAGTAAGGCGTCGAGGTTTAACCGATAAAGATATTGAAAATATTCAAATCGATCCTTGGTCGTTTGGTTATTACGGTGATGATGAAAAATATCGTGGTCGGCGCTTGATGCGTGGTGTGGCGTTTGTGCGTGACGAGATTGTTGATAACGGTTATGCCCGTCCGATAGAAGGGCTGATGGCGATAATTGATCTTAATGAAGAAAAGGTTATTGAGATCATTGATGATGGAATCAATACCCCAGTGCCCAAAACCAAACGCAATTACGATACGCCTTCATTAGGCAAACCTCGTGAAGGACTGAAACCGTTACATATTGTGCAACCGGAAGGTGTGAGTTTTTCGGTTGATGGCTGGAAGGTGGATTGGCAAAACTGGTCATTCCGGGTCGGATATACCCCACGTGAAGGTTTGGTGTTAAATCAAATCAGCTACAAAGACGGCGAGCGGGTTCGACCCATCATTTATCGGGCGAGTATCAATGATATGGCGGTGCCGTATTCTGATACTGCTCTGAATCATTACTGGAAATGTGCCTTTGATGGCGGTGAATACGGGCTTGGTCGGATGGCCAATCAACTGGAACTGGGTTGTGATTGTCTGGGCGCGATTCGCTATTTTGATATTCCGGCCGTTGATGATCAGGGCCTGCCGTTTCTGATGAAAAATGCGGTGTGTATGCATGAAGAAGACTACGGCACCTTATGGAAACATTACGAGTTTCGCAGTGAAACCTATGAAATGCGTCGTGCACGTCGTTTAGTGGTCAGCTTTTTCTGCACTGTTGGCAACTATGATTATGGCTTTTACTGGTATCTGTATCAGGACGGTACGATTCAACAGGAAACCAAACTAACCGGCATTATCCAGACCAGCGGCATGGTGCCTGGTGATAAACCAAAATTCGGTGGCATTGTCACCCCTGAGATTTACGGCCCAACACACCAACATTTCTTTAACGCACGGCTGCATATGATGTTGGATGGTGAAAACAACTCGGTGGTGGAAACCAACTTCTCACCAGCACCGCAGGATGCCGAAACCAATCCATGGGGCAATGTTTTCAAGACCGAAACAACTCTATTCAAAACTGAACTCGAAGCAACACGTGAAGCCAATGGGGCGACAGGACGTTTCTGGAAGATCATTAATCCAAATCTGAAAAATGCTGTTGGCAACCCGCCGAGTTATAAATTGGTGGCAGAACACAATCCGGTGATGTTGGCTGGCCCAAATAGTTTTATTGGCAAACGAGCCGGTTTTGCCAGCAGGCATTTATGGGTCACGCCTTATGATCCCAATGAAATGTATTGCTCAGGTATGTATCCCAACCAGAATAAAGGCAATGGTCTGCCATATTATGTGGCGAAAAATCGTCCGATTGAAAACACCGATATTGTGGTCTGGCATACCTATGGCCATACCCATGTCTGCAAACCGGAAGATTTTCCAATTATGCCGGTGGAGTATGTCGGCTTTTCGTTAAAACCCAATAATTTCTTTGACGGTAATCCGGCGATGGATCTGCCTAAAGATGTTGATAGTTATAGTGTTGATACGGCTTCGGCTTCTGGCAGTTGTTGCTCAAAATAAGGGATCACATAGCATCAATCGACAGACGTTAATCTATTTGGTGAGGTATGAGAGCTAAAATATCAGGCATAAAGCTTACGCGTCATGCTCGGTGTTTCGCCAAATAAACGGCGATATTCCTGCGAAAAATATCCCATATGAAAGAAGCCGTAATTGGCAGCGATATCGGTAATCGAAAATCCAGTTTGTAATAACTCACGCCGCGCCGCATTCAGTTTAACGGCACGCAGATATTGCATCGGTGAGGTGCCGGTAGCTTTATGAAAACTGTAATTTAGTGTGCGATGCGGGATATGTAACGATTCACAAATATCTACCACGCTGGCACAACTGCCTTCGCTTGACGTCACATAATCATGACAGCGTTGCACAATATAGTTATGTTGATTACCCAGACGTTTCGGTTGGCCGATGCCGGTTTCAGTAGCCTCGTACAAGGTCAATGCAATCAAGATAATGTGATCTTCAGCGGCTTTTAACCGTTGTTGAATCTGTATTTCTGATAACGCTAGATCATCAGGGATAGATTTTAACTGCTCAATAAGCAGGACAAGCTGATTGCGTAACCGGGTTAAAGTTTCGGTGCTGGTTTTTACACCATGGCTTTTCTTAAAACCGATTAGCCTTGTGTAAGTTTCATGGCTTAATAAGTCACTTAACCGTTGTTGGTTAATAGCAATGACGCTGTAATCCAGTTCCGCTGGCCCCACAAATACAAAGTCACTTTCGTAGGGGAGCAGGGTGACTCCATCCGACATGATCTGCCGTGCCTGATCCGAGGTATCACTGGCATCAACACGATGCGGAATCATTAAACTGATTTTGCCCGTAGGTGTATGGGTGTTTTGCACCACGCTTTGTTTCATTCGTTCGCGAAATACCCGCACTGAATCCAGCTGAATATCTTCCAGAAAACCTTCAAACTTTCCTGAGCTTAACTGGTTATATTCCTGCGGCCAGTTCTGCAAAGAATGGGCATGCTGATTCACATCATCAAATACAGCAGATTGCCTCAACATAATGCTGACACCTGTTACAGCTAATAATCTGATGTATAAGCAAAAAATGCACCGTGTCAGTTTGAGACTGGCTTTATAACTTGTCTGAAAAACTTAACTCAGTAAAACCAACAGCTTTGAGCTGAAACCGAGAATTTTTGTCATTAAAACTGGTTTGAGAGAAGTCAGCGATATTGCCCAAATTTGGGGCATATTTATTAATTTGGCTTCAATTTAGTTCAGTTAACCTTTCAAAATTATGGGTAAAAATATCTGTTTAACAGTTCACATTTCAGCGCATGCTATGTTGCTTAAATATCAGAATTTCAGTGTTAAACCTGCATAAACCGATCTGCCCATACCCGGCACAGTCACTCCCCATGGAATATTTGTGCCCATGGTGGCACCTTGACCTACATAGGCACCGGAAAGCGGGTGACTGTAGAGACGGTCAAACACGTTTTCCATTCCAAAATCAACGCGGGCTTGTTTCCATTCATAACTGGTACGCAGATTCACCAGACCGTAACCAGCAGTTTCGATTTCGTTGCGTTCGTTATTGACTTTGTCTTTGCCGGCAACCAGCACCCATTCAACTTTATTTCGCCAGCCGTTTTTGCTGTGCTCCAGCGATAAGGTGGAATTCAGCGGCATGATGTTATACAGATCATCGCCGGTATCACGATTTTTACCTCTTACATAACTGAGGGTGGCGGTACCGGTAATTTGTCCCCATTTTTCAGACTGATAAAGGGTTTTGAAACCCGATACATCCATACCGTAGAGTCTGGCGGAGACATTCTGATATTGCAGATAAACAAAATCATTCTCCGATGTCAGGTTGGCAGCAGTACAAGCCCCACCACCTGTGCCACAGCGTTCCGCATCAATAAAGTCATCCACATAGGAAATATAGGGTGTCAGTGATATATGCCAGTCGTGTTGTTTTGCATCATGAAAGTTGGCCGTGAAGCTCAGTGTATGGGCGATTTCAGGATCCAGATCAACATTGCCCACATAGCCATTACCATCACCGACCAGATTGACCATTCGCATTGCCATGCCATTGGTTGACCAGGCAAAACGTTCATATAAGTTTGGCGAACGAGTTTTCTGGGCGTAGCCGAACTCATAATCATGGGTAGCCGCGGGCTTAAATCGAGCAAGTAATGTCGCATCGATATTGTGATCGGTGATATCACGGTCACTAGCATTAAACGCATCCGCTGCAGCCTGATACATCATCATATTAGTGTTGTAGCCTTGCACATCACCGGCATCCATCTTCACGATTTCATGGCGAACACCTGCCACTGTTGTCCACTGACTGTTCCATGCGGCTTCCCATTCGGCAAATACACCATAGCGATCCCTTTCGCCATTATTGATATTCAGGAAGGTATTCGGTGCCATCATCATGCCACCGGAAGCTTCCCAGAAATCATCCAGACGATAGCGTTGTAACTCGGTGCCAATACGAAACAGATCACGGTTGTTTGCATTGATTTCGGCTTTTAATGCCAGTCCGCGGTTATCACCCTCGGTTTCCATTGGCATACCGTTGGCGATCATCATTCCTGAGCCATAGAGAAACTGTTTGTCATCACCAAACTGCATTTTGTGATGGGTTTTTTCACGGTAAAGCGAGGTCTCCAGTGAACCCCAGTCAAACAAACCGTTATAAATCAGGTTGATTTGATTACTACGGTTTTCTGTCATATCCATACGTTGATTTGGCCAGCCCTGATAGGGAAAGTCCTGATGAGCAAACTTAAGCTGCAGCTGGTGATTATCCAGTTTATAAGCCATATCAATCGCATGATTACGGCTTTCATAAGCAGAAGAGCCGACTTCATCTGCATCTAATGAGCGGCGATCGACAGCTGCATTTCCCGCCGGTTTGAAATTGCCACCAGCATCATAATTATTCGCTTTAGCCGTTGAACCGGTATAAGTGATACTGAAATCCTCTGATGCCAGCGTGGTAGAAAGGTGGCCCCCGCGGGCATCGCCATTACTCCGATAGTAACTGCCAATTTCACCTTTGGTGATGGTCTGGCCATCTGCTGCAAATTCCGCTTGTTTGGACTTGGCGATAATGGTGCCACCGATACTGTCACCCCCCAGGCTGACTGGGGCGATACCGGAATAAACCTGAATCTCTGATACACGCGAGGGAGCAAGATAGGAGAGGGGCGGATTCATATGATTGGCACAGGCCGAAATCAAATCCATGCCATCAACCTTGATACGCAGGCGATCGTCGGCAAAACCACGCATAAACGGTAAACCCGACACACCACCACCCGAATACATCGACATGCCAGTCACATCATTGAGAAATGCAGCGGTATCACTTTTATAAGCACGTTGGGAGCTGATGTCGTTATCACTTAATGTAGTGCTGTCCACCGTCGGTACAGAAGCTGCTGTGACCGTCACTCTATCCAGCATCTCATCATCGTGTTCATGGACAGCATACAAAGGAGCGCTTGCCAGTCCGGTCAAAATCATCAGGGCCAAAGGAGAAAGACGTTTTTTCATGGTGCTGTTATTCCGGTTTAAAAAGTTAGACCAAGAATAAGCAATATGTCAGCATAAAAAGTGTGGGATTTAGGGCCGGCGTGGGTGAAATCACGCAGTTTTGAATAGTTGAAGATTGGCTTGGTAAACCGGCGTTCCCACGCGGAGCGTGGGAACGAGGTTTGTGTGAAAACAATTTATTTTAGAAAAGTAGTTTGATACCTACAGATGCAATCCAGTCTTCTTCGCTTTCATCAGCATTTCTGGCGATGGAGGCAGTACGACCAAATTTGCGTTCGTATTTCAGATCCAGATAAGGCACGACTTTACGGGTGATTTCATAAAATAGTTTGATGCCTACTTCGCCTTGGCTTAAGCCTCTGCCTAATTCCTGACGTTCAACATTCTGAGCAGTGAAATCCAGTTGATAGTAGGGTTCAAAGCCAAAACGCTGGGTGAACAGCAGATGGTTTTTCTGTTTCAGCCGGGCACTGACATCACCATAATCACTGATAAACAGATGCGCCTGAGTTTCAAACAGATACGGTGCCAGCCCATTAAACCCCAGCGTTAAATAACGGGTGGATTCAGGTTGGGTATCTACACGCAGGCCAAGCTGTGCATCCCAGAAATCATGCACATTACGGCTATACAACGCCCAGACTTCACTCTCTTCCAGTTTGCCTTTGTGGCCTTCCAGCTCACCTTTCAGCCAGAGTTTGTGGGTATCGCCACCGATCCAGCCATCCCATTCAATATGGGTTTTATCACCTTTACTGCCACCGCCATGTTGTGCTTCAAACCATAAGGCATGGAAGATGTGTGATTCATGCTCGTGCCCATGCCCATCATGATTATCATCGGCATGGCTGCTGGAAATAAACAGGCTCAATACGATGGAGAAAATCAGATTAGATTTAGTGATGATCATGGTGACCTCCCATGTCGTGATTTGCTGGTTGAGAGGCGGGCAAATCGGCTTCATCAAACTCGGCGACGACCACCGTAGACATCATGCCAGCAGACATGTGATACAGCAGATGACAGTGAAACGCCCATTCGCCAGGTTCATCAGCCGTCAGCAACACCGAATATTCGGTGCCCGGTGCAACATTAACCGTGTGTTTGTTGGGTAACTTTTCACCCGGTTGACCATTTTCCAGCTGTACAAACATGCCATGCAGATGCATTGGATGCGCCATCATGGTTTCATTTTTAAAGATCAGCCTGACCCGTTCACCATAATTGAGTTTGATTGGTTCAAAGCCCGGATCACCGAATTTGTGTCCATTTAAAGTCCAGATAAACCGTTCCATGGTGCCGCCCAACGTCACCACAATTTCCCGTTCCGCAGGACGCAGATCGATTTGTGTGCCAAGCGCTCTTAAATCACTGTATTGCAGTGCTTTATGACCTTCAGGTGTGCTGGCATCAGCCCAGCCACTTTGCATTTCAGCGGGTTGATCGTGCTGCATCGCATGATGATCATGTCCATGCATATCGTGCCCGCTATGATCCATAGAATCAGATTGACTCTTCTGATGATTGCCGTGATCCATATCATGTCCCATATCGGCCATGGTTAATAACGAACGTGGGCGATGTGCTGGTACCAAACCTTTCATACCTTCTCTAGGGGCCAGAGTGCCCAAAGCAAAACCAGTCCGATCAATGGATTCAGCAGCAATGGTGTAAGCCTGATCAGCCTGAGGTGTGACAATCACATCGTAGGTTTCAGCAACGGCAAAACGAAATTCATCAACAGTAACTGGCTCGATATATTGCCCATCAGCCTGAATAACGGTCATTTGCAGGCCCGGAATTCGCACGTCATACATTGACATGGCGGAGGCATTGATAAAGCGTAATCGCACGCGTTCACCGGGTTTGAATATTCCGGTCCAGTTGTCTTCTTTGGTTTGACCATTAACCAGAAACGCATCGTAACTGACATCTGCCAGATCGGTTGGCGACATACGCATCTGCCCCCAATCACGGGCATTACCCCAGGCAGATTTGAAGCCTTTTTCGCGTACTTCTCCGAAAAAATCACCGACAGTACGTTGAGCATAATTATAGTAATGCGGGCTTTTTTTCAGATTACCGAGAATTTGCTGACCAGTTTCATTACTGAAATCAGACAGTAACACCACATAATCCCGATCGGCTTGAACGACAGGTTCGTCCTTGGGATAAATCACCAACGCGCCGTAATGACCATCCTGTTCCTGAGAGCCACTATGGGCGTGATACCAATAGGTGCCATTTTGACGGAGGGTAAAACGATAAGTGAACGTATCACCAGCTTCGATGGCTTTAAAGCCACCCAGTCCGGGAACGCCATCCATTGCCGGTGGCAGTAACAAACCATGCCAATGTACCGATGTGGGTTCATCCAGTTTATTTACCACATGGATAACCGCTTCATCACCTTCGGTGAATTCCATTATCGGGCCGGGAATGCCACCGTTGATAGTGATTCTTTCGACGGTTTTGCCAGTAATATTGACCGGTTCACGGTCAATCACCAACGTATATTCTGTTACGTCGGCTATGGCAGGGTAATGGAGTAATGCGGCTGATATGACGATCAGCCAGCGACTAATTTGTTTCATGAGATCTATCCTCAAAGTGTTTCGATTGGGTATCCGTAGATACCGGTTTGAACTAGAGGATTAGCTTCGCGGCGGACGTTCGAATTGAGGAGGGTTTTGACTAACAAGCTGCTCGGCAGCAATGGACAGGCGACTTTGCGAATAGAGGGAGGCCATAAAAATAGGTTGAAAACCTAACACACCGGATGCATGACAATTGGCTGCCGCACACTGACAATTGTCACTGGCGCAATGCGAATTGGTAGCGTGCTTTGGTTGGGCTTCAGCATTGGAATGACAATCATGCTGTTGCTCACTCATCTCATGATGTACAGCCATATCATTATTTTCTGCATGCGCAGCAGGCATCAGCATCGACAGCATAAACAAGCCGATAAGCAAATAATGAAAAAGAGACTGTGGTTTTGACATTAAACAATTACCAATAAATAACGTTTGGTTAGACACAGGATAAGCCAAAAGTTTTTTTGATGCCAAAACTCTAGCGATAAAACATTAGAGTGAGAAACATATCCTAATACTTATTCAACTCTGCCTGTTTAACCTAGCGGTTCAAATCAAATTTTTTCACTCAATCAGCCTTCTTGCAAAACTCCGTCAATGACGTATA
>JAMDEF010000098.1 GCA_023488305.1 Gammaproteobacteria bacterium
AGGGATTAGTGGTGAAAAATCTGGTGGATCTGTTGGATCTGTTGGATCTGTTGGATCTGTTGGATCTGTTGGATCTGTTGGATCTGTTGGATCAATAGGATCAATAGGATCAATAGGATCAATAGGATCAATAGGATCAATAGGATCTAAATCATCCGACTCATCCACTAAAAAATCAAATGGAGGAGGATCTAAGAATGTAATGCCAGGACCGGTGGTTTCAAAACCTGAATCGGGAGTGATGCGTGGAGCAAGATAATCAACTACAACAGCATCGCTTCCACCTTCACTGGTTGGCAATGCACCAGGACCAGCAGCAGTCGCATCAGCGAATTGTGTTGGATCTTCACCAGCCAACAATGCTTGTTGAATGGCTTCGATTTCATCTACGACATCTGCGGCGGGAGTCGATGTTTCGGCATCTGCCACGTCTAATTCAAATGTTTCACTGTCTAATACGGCCTGAGAATTTCTTCCCAAATCCATCACACTACCATCAGGGAACTCTATTTCGATGGCACCGGCAAGACCGGTGGTAATGATTTCGTTGGGGTAAACTCTGTCACCCACTTGTAAATTTCTCACAGTCCCATCGACTGCTGTAGCAGTTGCTGTGCCAATTAAGGCTGAAATAATACCGGCTTCTGTGGCCATAATGCTTCTCCGATGAAATGCTGCTTCCTTAGGTCAACATAAAAAATGTGACCGACTTTGCAAATAGTTTCCCATGACATTTAAAACCGATCTACTGTACATTGGTACTAAATATTGAATTAATATTGAAATTCAATATCCGTATATGCAAAATTTCAGCCAGCCGACGCCATCATTGGGCTATTAGCCTAAATCTCCAGCAGCAAAGTGATTAAGCATGTCAGCCACCAATCGCCTTGGCAGCCATGCTTCACCGTCGTGTACAGCGCGAATCGCTTTTACTAATTTGTCATGTTGAAGAGGGGTAATGTATCCCCTCGCCCTAAACCCGGTTGCTTTTAATTGCTCAAAGTCCGGCGGGGTGTCTGAAAGTATAATTGTCTGATTAATTGGGTAATTAGTCGCCAACACTAAACACAAAATATCCGTATTAATATGTTCATTATTCTGTTCTAAAACCGTTATGTCTGTTTTAGCGGTCATTATGGCCAATAACGCATCATCAATTGTATCGGGTTCAATCACCGTCACATTGAGATCATCATGCACAGCCAAATTAATCAAACTAGGTATCGAGCGACCTAACACCACTACATTGATCATGCGTATGTCCTGAGAATCATGTTGATGAGCTGCCATTGTTGTTCCCATCCTTGAAGTGGTGATTGACGAAATCCACTACGAACAAATTGCTGTAAGCGCCCCTCAACAATACTGAGTAGCAAATTAGCTGTTTCATTAACGGGTCGTCCACCAGCTTGCGTTAACGTTAATTCACGTTCACGTAAAATTTGTCGGAATTGTGTTTCCAATCGGTCAAAAAATTGACTGACACGCTGGCGAAGCCGCTCTGTTTCGCCTGTAAGCGCAGTTCCAACGAGTACACTACTGATACCCGGGTTTTTAGCGCTGAATCCCAGCATCAATGCCATGATTTTTTCACATCGAGAAACCGCATTGTCGTCTTCATCGAGAATTCTGCGAATAAGACCAAACACCGTGTCTTCTGAAAATTCGATAAGGCCCTCAAACATTCTAGCTTTGCTAGGGAAATGCCGATAAAGCGCTGCTTCAGATACACCTAAACTTTCAGCCAACTGGGCTGTGGTAATTCTTTGTCCTGGATGTTGTTCAAGTTGCGATGCCAATGCTTCCAATATAGCTTGATGACGCGACTGTTTATTTTGAGCACGCGTAGATTGTTGATCCGTCATCGACCGCCTCCACGAATAAGAGTACCTACACCCTCATCCGTAAACATTTCCAGTAAGACCGCATGCTGTACACGACCATCGATGATGTGTGAGCTGGTCACCCCTGCTTGAACTGCATCTAAAGCACAGCCAATTTTAGGTAACATTCCACCGTAAATGACACCCGACGCAATTAAATCATTGACTTGTTTTGCATTCAAGCCTGTGAGCAAATTTCCGTCAGCATCCAGCAGCCCAGGTGTGTTTGTCAATAAGATTAATTTTTCTGCCTGTAATACTTCAGCGATTTTACCTGCAACCAGATCGGCATTGATATTGTATGACTGGCCATCCTGCCCCACACCAATGGGTGCAATGACCGGAATGAAATCACTATGGATCAACATATCAATGACACTGGTATCAATACTGGTCACCCGACCAACGAACCCGAGATCAATCATTTCCGGCGAATCTTCACTGAGATCATCAGGTGAAGCAAATTTCATTTTTTCTGCAAAAATCAAGCTGCCATCTTTACCCGTCAAGCCAACGGCGCGACCGCCATGATTATTAACCAGATTTACAATGCTTTTATTGACCTGCCCACCAAGCACCATTTCAACAATATCCATGGTCTCTGTGTCAGTCACCCGCATACCATTGATGAATTCTGATTCTTTGCCAATCTTTGCCAAAAGCTGACCAATTTGCGGTCCGCCGCCATGCACTATAACCGGGTTAATACCTACGGCTTTCAGTAACACCACATCGCGGGCAAAACTATTTTTCAACGTTTCATCAATCATGGCATTACCACCATATTTGATGACCAGAGTTTTACCAGAAAAACGTTGTATATAAGGCAACGCCTCAGTAAGCACTTGAGCAATATGTGACGCTTTTTGTGTATTCAAACTCATTAACTAATTCTTCCTTGTCCTGCGTTACCTAACACAGGCTTTTTTATTGTTTTTGCTTAAGCAAAAATATGACCAACTTGTTTTTGATAAAACCGCTCAACAAGTGCAGACTAAAAATTCAAGCTTAGGTTGGGTTTCACTTGCAACATCTGTTGAATAAACTGTTGTTTGATTTGCTCCAAATCGGCTTCTGTCTCAGCTTCGAAACGCAATGTTAAACCAGGAACTGTATTCGACGCTCGAACCAGGCCCCATCCTTTGCCAAAATTCACCCTGACGCCATCAATGGTGATGATTTCAGCCCCATCGAACTGAGCATTTTGGGTGAATTGTGTCATAAAACGCCGACATTCTGCTGTATCTAAATCAATTAAAATTTCAGGTGTATTAACGCTTTGCGGTTGAGCAGCAAAAATTTCGGTTGCGCCTCGTCGTTGCGGGTCATCGGCAATTAGCGCCAATAACCTACAAGCGGCAAATAAAGCATCATCAAAACCATACCAATTATCGGCAAAAAAGATATGGCCACTTAACTCACCAGCTAATTTTGCATCATGTTTCATCATTTCTGCACGTAATAACGAATGGCCCGATGCACACATCAGCGGTTTACCACCTGCTCTAGTGATGACCTGTTCCAAAAGTCCAGTGCTTTTAACGTCATAAATAATGGTCGAACCTTTGTGTCGTTTCAGGATGTCAGTAGCAAATAACATCAATAAACGATCTGGCCAGATGATTTCGCCTTCCCCATTCACCACACCCAGACGATCTCCATCACCATCAAATGCCAGACCGATATCCAGATGCTTATCCCGAACCAGTTTGGAAATATCTCGCATATTCTGTGGCTGAGCAGGGTTGGGGTGATGATTGGGAAAATGTCCATCTACTTCACAGAAAAGCTCATGTACATCACAACCCATTGCTTTCAGCAATCGTGGAACCACTTTTCCTGCAATACCATTACCGCAATCCACGCCAACTTTCAGCGGACGAGATAATGTCACCGCCAGTTTTACTTTTTCAATATAACTTTCAATGATATCGGCCTGACGTAATTGACCTTCACCGTCATATAAGCGCGATTGTTGAATACGATGATAAATACCCTGAATTGCTTCCCCTGCAAGGGTTTTGTTATTGATGACAATTTTCAGGCCATTGTAGCCTTGAGGGTTGTGACTACCGGTAACGACTACACCACAATTCGTCCGCATATGCTGGGAAGCGAAATACACCAGCGGCGTTGGTACAGCACCGATGTCGGTCACATCACAACCGCTCGCTAAAATACCTTCAATCAGTGCATCACTAAAACTTTCACTAGAAAGCCTTCCATCACGACCAACGATAATCCTCGTCTGTTCTTGATGCTGCGCTTCGGTGCCAATTGCTAGTCCCAACACACGCATTATCGGTTCACTGAGCTGAGTGCCGACAATGCCGCGAATATCATAGGCTTTGAAAATTACTGGCTTGATATCGACAGGTCTGACCCTGTCAACTGCCTCGGTTTTACTGATTTTTGGTGCCGCTACACGAATCACGGCAGGGGTTGGAGTGTTATCAATATTGACTTCATTTTCAACGTATTCAACGGGTCTTGGGCGTGCTCCAATTTGAGCTTGTTTTTTTGCACGTAACGTACTGAATTTATTTGCAACCAACCAGCACAAGACCAAAACAATAATGATTAACATAGCCAATGCCGGCCAGGCGGCCGATCTCGCCACATTCTCAGCAGGCGAAAAGGCTAAACGCCAATAAGCCCCTGGCAATGCCTGAGTATAAAGACGGCCTGATTGCTGGGCTTTTTTATCGCCTTGCTCTAATAAAGTGAGCCAATTCTGAGCACCTTGCTGCAACACTAGACTGCCAGAGCCAATGGTTAAATAACGTTCTCTAAGTTTATTTTCCAGCTCCGTCATTTGCAGTGATAAAACCAGATAGCTCGAATCATCTAGTTTTTTGGTCAATAAAATATGTGCTTGAGGTGTGTTCGGTTGCATAACGGCAATATCTGCCATTCCTTGCTTTTCTGCCTGCCGCAGACTGTTTATGGTGCCAAAACTCACTGGAATACAGGCATCCAATGTAGGAGCAGAAGGTATTTCAGTCAAAACACACGCAGTTGACGCTGCAGGCCAACCATAAGCGACTGGATCTTGTGTATCTGCTGCCGTCATATCGTTAAAACGTTGCTGCCAGGTCTGCAATAAATCGATTAGCCCAGATGCAGCGATTGCAAGCTTTTCTGTTTGTTGTTGGTTAAATGCTGTTACAGCAGATTGTTTTTGATAGTCGTTTATCCAAATGGCGGCGGCTAAGCCCGAAACAACTATCAAAATCATTAACAAAATGGCCAAAGAACTCAGCCTTCTGCGAAAGATTTTCAGATTTTGCAGGGTTAACAGCACGGTTGTGCTCAGTTTCTGCCGGTATGGCCAAAACCGCCGCTGCCACGCTCACTGGCAGTAAATTCGGTCACTTGTTCGAAACCGACCTGTACCACTGGAACAAACAACATTTGGGCAATTCGTTCACCCACAACAATTTCAAAAGGTGTGTCACCTCTATTCCAGCACGACACAAAAATTTGTCCTTGATAATCGCTATCAATCAGACCAACCAGATTCCCCAATACGATACCGTGTTTATGACCTAAACCTGAACGCGGCAATATCATCGCCGCTAAAGCAGGATCATCAATATGTATAGCAATGCCGGTCGGAATCAAAATGGTCTCACCCGGATTCAACGTTAAGTTTTCATCCAGACAAGCTCTCAAATCCATTCCCGCAGAACCGGCAGTGGCGTAATCAGGAAGTTCAATAGAATTGCCCAGTCTCGGGTCGAGAATTTTAAATTGAATTTTTTGCATGATAGCGCTCTATTATTAATGTTATGAGTTCGCGTGCAATTTCAAGTTTCGGGGCTTCAAGCAATGCCTTGTGCCCGCCCTCCCAGAAAATTTCCAGCGCATTATTATCCTGACCAAAAGCCAGTCCATCCCCCACTTGATTCGCAGCAATCATATCCAGACCTTTATGCTGTAATTTTTGTTGTGCATAATGCTGTAAATCGTCTGTTTCTGCGGCAAAACCCACTACCAACTCCGGCCGTTCACCTGATCTGGCAACCGCGGTAATAATATCGGGATTCAATCGAAGTTGCAGTGATAAATCGTCTTTGGCAGATTTTTTTAATTTAGTTTGAGCCGGAACTGCAGGACGATAATCAGCCACCGCTGCACAACCAATAAAAACGGTCGTTTGTGCTAAATGGTCCATCACAGCGTCATACATTTGCTGGGCTGTTTCCACCTTCACACAGGTTATGCCAGTTGGAACTGTCAGTGCTACCGGCCCGGAAATCAATGTCACATCTGCGCCAGCTTCAACAGCGGCTTGTGCCAGCGCATAGCCCATTTTGCCTGAACTACGATTGGCGATAAAACGTACTGGATCGATAGCTTCATAGGTAGGCCCCGCGGTGATAACTACTTTTTTTCCGCTCAACGGGCCCGGCTGAATCTTTGTCAACAAATGCTTCAGCATGGTGTCGACTGCCATTAAACGTCCTTCACCCTGTTCACCACAGGCCTGATCGCCACTTTCCGGACCAATAAATTCAACACCGCGTTGTTTGAGTATCTGACAGTTTTGTTGAGTAGCTGAATGCGACCACATTTTATTGTTCATTGCAGGTGCCACCATTAGCGGCGCTTCAGAAGCAAGGCATACTGTTGAGATCAAATCATCGGCCAGACCATGAGCAAGTTTTGCCAGACAATCGGCAGTTGCCGGAGCAATCAAGATCCAGTCCGCCCAACGTGCTAATTTGATATGTCCCATAGCAGCTTCTTCATCAGCATCAAAGAAATTCAACGACACCGGATTACCACTGACGGTTTGCATAGTGAGTGGGGTAATAAACTGCGTTGCCCCCCGACTCATCATCACTCGGACTTCGGCACCCTGTTCTTTTAATCTGCGCACCAAATCTGCCGCTTTATAAGCGGCAATACTGCCAGTGATGCCGAGCAAAATACGCTTGCCCTGAAAAGCATTGCTTTCAATCATGCTGCATTTTCACCTATGGCTAAATCGCGCAAACTCAAATCATCCAACACATCATTTTGTGCTTCCGTCATCTCGCTGAAAAATGCTTCGATACCTGGCTCAGTGTGTTGTTGAAGTTTTGAAACACCGACTTCCTCAGCACTGCGTAAACAAGCCAATATTTCACTGACACGGATTTTGCTGACATCTCCAGCCAATGTATAGGCAATTTTATCGCCAGCGACTTCCACCAGAAAACCACCATTTTCCAACATGCCCAACAAATCTTCTATATTTTCACTGCTTAACGCAGTGAGCTGCTCCAACTCTGAGAGGCTGTATGCAGGCTGTTTATTACAAAAGCGACGCGCAATAATCGTCATCAGCCACAAGCCTTTTTTCTCACGCAAGCGCGGGCTCAATACCAACGTTTTGCCACCCATTAACACAAAGCGCGGGTGCTGCAGATAAAAAGCCACTTGGGAACCGGTTAGCAATATATACCAACCCAGATAAAGCCAGATCATAAAGAAAAACAAAATCGCAAAACTGGAGTAGATCGCCGTGTAATTGGAAGATGATGCGACAAACGTGGCAAATAATGTTCCCAGACCAATCCACAAAGCTCCTGCCACCATCGCACCACCTAAAGCCGGAGCAAGTTTCACCTTGGTATTGGGGATAAAGGTATAAAGAAAGGTAAATGCCAATACAATCATGAAATAAGGCAATAACTTCGTCAGTATCAATAACAAAGTCCCAAATGGCTCTATGGATTGCAGCGTTATCACCACATCATGCTTCATGACGGTAGCGGCAATACCTAACGCTGAAAACACTAAAACGGGACCAATCATCACGACACTTAAATAGTCAGTGAATCGACGAGCCAGACTTCTGGGACGCTTGACCCGCCAGACATAATTAAAGGCACTTTCGACTTTTTGCACTAGTGCAATAATGGTGTAGAACAACATGCCTAAACCGATGGATCCGAGCACACCCACTTTAACGTTTTCCACAAAACCGATAATGTTGGCGGTCATCTCTTCACCACGCTCGCCAAGTGGCATCATAAAGTTCAACAACACCGGCTCAATCTGGTTATGCACACCAAAAGCTTTCAGCACCGAGAAAGCCACAGCAATTAACGGTACCAATGATAGTAAGGTGGTAAATACCAGGCTCATCGCCCGTAAATTTAATTCACCGGTCGACAATTGCCGAATCATCACAAAGATCACTCGCACAATATGATTTGCCAGACGACGTATTCTGCTGGTCCCTTGTGCCGCTTCCTGCCAGATCTGCACCTGGAAGAAATGTTTTATCTTGTCTATCCGCTCACTCATATTCGCTACCATTCTGATGGCCTTTTGTTTATCCATTAGACTGGATTATCAATATCGATGAAGGCATGGTGCAGACCAAACTGCTCTGCAATATGTTCGCCCAATGCCTTAACCCCATAACGTTCAGTCGCGTGATGTCCTGCAGCAATATAATGAATTCCCAGCTCCCGAGCCAAATGCGTGGTTTGTTCGGAGACTTCCCCGCTGATAAATGCATCCAGACCTAATTCTGCTGCTTGCTGAATATAGCCTTGTGCTGCTCCAGTACACCAGCCCAGGGTAGTGATCGCACGATCATGTCCGGCGATAACGGTGGGCTTACGCCCAAGCTGTTGCTCAGTATATGAAGAAAATTTAGCTAAGCTTTGCGGCGTTTTTAAGCATCCACACAAAGCAATAGCCGGATCGCCAGTAGCTGAAATACGACCATCAATTTCAATATCCAGTATTTTTGCCAACTGCACATTGTTGCCAAACTCGGTATGAGCATCTAATGGAAGATGATATGCAATAAGGTTGATATCGTGTGTCAACAAGGTTTTTAATCGCTGATATTTAAGACCGGTCACCGTGACTGACTCACCACGCCAAAAATAGCCATGATGCACTAGTATCGCATCGGCATTATTGGCTATAGCAGCATCCAGCAATGCCTGACTTGCCGTGACACCAGTCACCAAAGTTTTAATCTGCTGTTTACCTTCCACCTGCAAACCATTAGGACAATAGTCCTGAAATCTTGATGTCTCTAATAGGTCATCAAGATAGGCGAGCAGCTCTGTTCGGGTTATCATCCATATCACTCCACACAAACTCTGGCCACTATAACAAACAGGAGTCTTAAAATGGATGCTGTAAGTATTATTGCGCTGAGTATGGGCGCCGCATGGGCCAGTGGAATCAACTTATACGCAGCCGTATTCATGCTCGGCTATATGGGCACTACCGGCCATATCGTACTGCCGGATGAGTTGCAGGTACTCAGCGACCCTCTGGTGATGACTGCTGCGGCTGTAATGTACTGTGTAGAATTCTTTGCCGATAAGATACCTGGTGTAGATACCGGCTGGGATACCTTGCATACCTTTATCCGTATTCCGGCTGGCGCCATGTTGGCCGCAAGTGCTGTAGGCGATGTCAGTCCGGCAATCGAACTGACTGTAGGATTATTGGGTGGAGGACTTGCTGCGGCAACCCATGCCACCAAAGCAGGCGGTCGACTGCTTATAAATACTTCTCCTGAGCCCTTCAGCAACTGGGGCGCATCGATAACCGAAGATTTACTGGTGGTTGCCGGGTTATGGACAGCACTGACTCATCCGCTATGGTTTCTGGCCGCGTTACTGATTTTTGTTCTATTAATGATTTGGCTGTTGCCACGTTTGTGGCGGCTGATAAAAACAGTTTTACAGTATATTGGAAGCTGGTTGGGCTGGTGCAAAAAACCGGAAAGAACAAATGCTGCTTCGACTTCACCAGCTGCTGAGCCGATCTTGGTTAAGTCGGAAGCTGATAAAACAGACCTTTAACGACGGCGATACACCACGCCATGCGGGGTACGTTGCAGATCAAACGCATCGGTGTAGCCGCTGATGGTTTCTGAAGCGCCCAAAAACAAATAACCACCCGGGTTTAATGACTGGGCAAGCCGAGTCAGAATGTCGGATTTACGTTGTGAAGAAAAGTAAATCAGCACATTGCGACACAAAATCACGTCAAAACGTCCCAATCCGGTATAGCTTTGTAACAAGTTCTGTTCTCGAAACTGCACCCGTTGTTTGAGTTCATCCACAATATGCCAGCGACCTTCGAGCTGTTTGAAAAACTGTTGTCTTCTGGCTGCAGAAATTCCTCTAATTAATGCATGTTCTTCATACACACCGCGTTTCGCCATGGCCAACATACTGTTTGAAATATCGGTAGCAATGATTTGCGTGCTCTTGAGTCGGCTATCCGGCTTTTTACGGATATATTCACTGAGAATCATACTGATGGTGTACGGTTCCTGGCCTGAGGAGCAAGCTGCAGACCAGATTTTGCAGGGAGGTGTAACTCGGGTTTCCAGATCAGCCAGGGTCATTTTTTCAAATACTTCAAACGGACCGCCATCACGAAACCATGAGGTTTCATTAGTGGTCATCGCATCAATGACAGAGTCACGTAAATGTCGCGGATGGCCCCGTTGAATCGCATTTAACAGATCGGCTACTGACGGAATATTTTCGTCACGTAATAATTTGGTCAATCGGCTGACAATTAAATACTGTTTGCCATCGCCCAAAACGATGCCGCAGGCCTGTTCCAAAAATAGCCGAAACCGTTCGTAATCGGCCTGACTAATGTCATTTCCTTGTAACATACCTGCGATGTGCCCCACCCCTGATGATTTGGTCTATAGCCTTTAGCGGCCATTATGCTTAAATGTTTAGCCAATGTGATTAAAACATACTGTGATTGCTAATATGTCAAAAAACAAGCCCAACAGAAAACTTCGTAATATTTTAATCACTGGATGTTCCAGCGGTATTGGTTTGGAATCGGCAAAGATATTACACGCTCGGGGTCATCAGGTGATTGCCACTGTCCGCAAACCAGTTGATCAAAACCAGCTTAATGTAGCAGGCATCAGTAATTTGCTATGTGATTTAAATGATAGCGATTCTATCCATCAGGCTGTGCTAGCCGCCTCAGACATATTCAACGGGCAAATCGATGTGTTATTTAACAACGCTGCCTATGGTCAACCCGGCGCAGTGGAAGATTTATCCCGGGCAGCACTACGTGAACAATTTGAAACCAATGTGTTTGGCACGCAAGAACTGACCAATCTCGTTATCAAAAAAATGCGACAACAGGGTTTTGGCAGAATTATTTATAACAGCTCCGTTTTAGGCTTAATCGCCTTGCCTTACCGCGGTGCTTACAATGCCAGTAAATATGCAATTGAAGGTTTGGCTGATACTTTACGTCTGGAATTAAAAGGCACGGGAATTGATATTTCACTTATCGAACCCGGTCCGATTACCAGCCATTTTCGCCAAAATGCCTTTGCAAAATATCAGTACCATATCGATAAAAACATCAGCAGCCATCACACGATTTATGAGGCCATGGAAAAGCGTTTGTTAACCCCGGGGCCGGCCGCACCATTTACCCTTCCAGCCAAGGCAGTTGTTGATAAATTAGTGCATGCAATTGAGTCTGACCGACCCAAAATACGTTATTACGTAACCTTCCCTACCTATTTGTTTGGCTATCTCAAACGCATATTACCGGCAAGCGGCTTAGATTGGGTATTGAGCCGTGTCTCGCGTGGCGAACAACATTAAGCAGTCTATATTTTTTCATCCAATTGATATGCCATAATCGCCAGCATTATATTTCCAAGGGATTTGATTGAAATGGCCAGGATGTCAAACCTCCAATTTAACTGGAAAACAGCCTGCAGTATCTTTTTTAGTAGTTTTGTCGCCGGTTTAATCCTGTTATTTCTGGTTGGCCATTTGAGCTTTCAGTACGGATCTTTTGAACAAAGCCAGCTCTTCAGTATTTATCTGCCGCCGTTTTTGCTTATCATATTATTTTCACTGTTATTAACCCTATGGGGTTTAAAACGTCTGTCCAAACCCTTGTCACAGATCGAGCAGATATCGCTGGCCTTGCCTTTGCTTTCAGCAAAAAAATATCAGCAAGCGCGCCTTTTATTATCCGAAACAAGCATTAACAACTCTGATCAGGAAGTTCTTGATCTCTCCAATATCACCTACCACCTGATCAACGTTCTGGATCAATTGGATCAAAACGGACGCTTACGTAATCAACAAGTACAGATTAAAAACCGTGAGCTGCGAAAAGAACGCGACTTTATTAAAAGTTTGCTGGATACCGCTCAGC
>JAMDEF010000073.1 GCA_023488305.1 Gammaproteobacteria bacterium
CTGCACATCTTGGACCAGTAGAAGTAAGGCTGAGCATGCAAAATGAACAGACAAGTGTCACTTTTATTGCCACGACCATGCTCACCTGCACGGGCAGCTTCAATGGCGGCATTCAGTGCCAACAGATTAGTCTGTTCGGTAATACCGCGAATAACATCTACAATCGCACCGATATTACCAATGTCCGCTTCCAATTCACTTAAAGTAACAGCAGCTTTTTCGACTTCGCTGGCTAAGGTATCGATTGAGCGCATAGTTTCTAATACTACTTGCTTACCAGCTTTAGCTTCATTGTCAGCATTCCGCGCTGCCTCAGCAGCATTAGTAGCTGTTCGTGCAACTTCCTGCACAGAAGCAGTCATTTCATTCATAGCTGTGGCAACTTGATCTGTTTCTTCTTGTTGCTTTAATACGCCACTCACCGTTTCCTTACTGATAACAGCCATGTTCTGCGTAGCGGTGTTCAATTGGCTGACGCCGCCAATTAAGGTGTGCACAAGGTTTGCGACATTTTTACGGGCGCTGTCCAATTCAAATGCCATCCAGCTGAAATCACTTTTACCGGAGATGGCAACCTTCTGCGTCAGATCACCTTTTTTAATATTCTGGATGCCATTCACCAGAGTAGTTGCCCGTTTATCACCAAAACGGCCGATAACGTGCGCCATAAACATGATAAAAATGCTGCCTATTACAACAAATCCTGCGACAACTTTAAGCTGTTGCATTGAGCTAAACTCATTGAGTTCCATATAAAACATCAAGCCAGCCAGCAGTAATAAACCGATAATGCCTAGGCCGGCAACGATATACATGCGTTTTCTCAGCGAATAATTCTCTAACTTAAACACGCCGCACTCTCCAATCTAAGTCCATCGTTATTATATTTATTATGCAAAAACACTAACACCAACGCTGTTTTCCGTCGAAACAACCGATAAATGTGCATTCTCATCATCATTATCGTCCACTTCAACAATAACTTGAGCCATATTACTACCATCATCTAGTTGTTCATCCTGCTTAGAGCCTTGAGAAGACTGTTCCTGATGACTGACTTCGGCATGATTAAGCGCTAGACCGTTTTCGTTAAAGCTTTCACGCAACCTTGGCAGGGCTTGCTCTAATGCATCCCTTGCTGCCGCATTCGAGGCAATAAAAGTGACACTTGTCTGTTCATTTTGCATGCTCAGCCTTACTTCTACTGGTCCAAGATGTGCAGGGTTCAATCTGAGTTCAGCTTGCTGAACGCCTTCTCGCGCCATCCACACAACCCGGCTACTCATCACTCGAGCCCATGCAGCACTATTCAATTGCGGTTGAATATCTAATGCCAACGCCGGACTGCCAACATTGGCTGCTCCCGCCACCGGCGCTGCAACACCCGTTGTTGTTGAAAACACCAAAGGAGTTGTCAATGTAGTGGCTGAACTCCGTTCCGTCTGCGGCTCTAACTTACGTATTGAAGCCATCACCTCGGCACTAACAACAGCAGTTTGTTGTGGCATTTTACCCGCGTTTTGCATCATCGTTTTAAATTTTTCCGTGGCGACTGATTCACCTTCTGCACTTTGTTTTTGCAAAGCTTGAAGAATATCTGCACGAATGGAATTGGCTGGCAACTCAGTCGAACTTGGCTGTCCCTGTCCCTGGCCCTGAATCACCTGAATTGATTTACTCACTTCGCTGGAAACAATCGGAGCAATGGTTTTGTTTTCCGATGCTACAAGCTCAGGTGTTTTTTTATCAACAGTGATCTCACTTGAAACTGATGTTGGTATAACCGATAAAGGATTGGCTTCTTCAGTAATTTTTGGCGACGCCTCAGCATTCACTTTTTCAGCGTCGGTATCCGACTTTTCAGGCGGCAATTCTTTGCCGTCTTTCACTTCTGGTTTTTCCGCTTTAGCCGGTTTATCTTCACCCTTGGCTTCCTGAGTGGCCCCTGTTTTGGCCGCTTTATCATTTTTACCTGGCTGTGTGTCATTGACCCGACGGTCTAGTTCAGATGCAAAAGCCTCAGTATCCCTACCGTTAGCCACATTTGTAACCGATTTCTCGGCATTATTGGTACTGGCAACGTTAACAGATGGAAGGGTTAGCAACTGTGTCATATTTTTTCCTTAAACACTGGTGAGCCTTACTAAAACGGCTGTCTATGGATTAAGTAGCAATGGCTGTGCCAAACTTCTGTTTTCATGAGGAGGGTTTTGCACTAATTGCATTAACAAGCTGCGTCAAAGCCTCTGTTTGTCGCGCCAGTTGCTGGCTTATCTGTTCGATGGAATAGTGACTTCGGGTTTCATGTAAATGCTGATTCTGCAATAAGTCCCGTTGCAATTGCTGAGCGAGTTCAAGGCTGTTTTTTAATTGCTGCTGCTGTTGACCTGAATGAATTTTCAATGGCTGAAGCAATTGGCTCAGCTGTTGATTCAGAACTCGGATTTCCATCGAAAAATCACGTAAATGGCGTGCATCTTCACCCAATTTTGCCGCTTCGACAGAACAATTTAATGCCAGTAAACTGGCTTCAAATACTGCATCATCAATTTCCTGCAACATACTGGTCAAATGAATATTGTGTTGTTGAACTTCGTGCAAGGCTTTTTCAAGTGCCGGCAAAACATCGGGAGAAAGTGTATTCCTTGCAGCACTCACCGTCGTCACGGGCGGCTTATTATCTATCGAAGCTGACTGCGGATAACATTCCAGCAAAAATCCCACCACTTCATCTTGCTGATACAAAACCGAGATGGTTAATCTCAAATTGATGATGGCATTATGCAAATCAATACTTTGTGGTAATTCTGCAAAATTACTGAATATATCGCTCGGGAAAGGTAGTTGGTCGATGACATGTTGTATTTGATAACCAATCAAACTGTCGATTTTTACCTTTGGAAACATTTGCTCAAGGTTAGCTTGATGAGCAGTAAAAAGACTTTCCGCTGCAGCATTTAGATAGCGAATTACTAATTGTGAATCGATTATCAACATGGGGGTAGCTGTTTGTGCAACGGCTAATGATGTAAGTACATACTCTGGTGTAGCGTTTTTATTTGTTTGATAATCAACACTGGTCTCTACGGGTTGAATAACTGGTCGTTGCATCAATTCAGCAACATATTCCAGGATATTTCGCCAAGCTTGCTGTAATTGGTCATCCCACTTTTGATCAGCAAATTCAGCAATAACCGACAACCAGTTTTCAATAAACACTTCATAATGCGATGTCTCAACACCGTATTGCTGATGACGGGCCCCCAAGCCTTGCAGGTAATCTTCAATCATTTCTGAATCACGTAAATGTTGAATCAACAACACCATGGAGGCCAAAAGCTTTTTATGCTGCCCTTCAATTGTTACCGATTTAAATAACGGCATGATCTCAGGGTATTCGGTAAACAAGCGTTGATAAAAACGTTCAGCTAACGCATCACTGAACTCCATCAACGCAACAAAATTCTGCTCAACCAAGGCTATATCTTGTTCTTGGAATCCAGCCGTCTCGTTAAGCTGATAGTGTCGTAACGCATTTTCAGTCATCAGTCGGCTCTTCCCATCAGCAAGTCATTTGCCAAGGATTGGTAATCAGCAGGGTTAGCGGACTCATTGTCGTATATCACGGTTTTTAATACTCGCTTGGGGAAATACTGAATCAGTAAACTACCAAACTGATAAGCAAAGTCAGTGCCGTCCGGCAATTTGTTCAAACACAACCATAACCGTAATGATTCTGCTCTCAACAATGAAACGCGTTGTAATACCGGCAACATTTTTATCATACCGCGTAAAGCTCCATGTTCTGCAGAAACCGGAATTAACATATCGGTTGCTGCCAATACTGCATTGGTTCCTAATAAACCTGATATAGCCGCACAATCTATCAGAATAATATCTGCATCTGATTGTATTGTCGAAGTAAGTAATTGCTTCAACTGTGTACCAAGTTTCACTGAAGGTTTTTGTTGCTCAAATAAACCAAGATCAGGTCCTGCTGCAATGAGTGAGAGACGTTCATTTAAAGGTAGTAATAGCTCACTTTCCCGAGTCGTATCGTTGAGTAGATTATCCATTCCGGATTGTGATCCCGGTACCCCAAACTGTCGACTTAAATCTGCTTGAGGATCTAAATCCAACATGAGCACCCGATAGCCCATTTCTGCCAGAATGACGCCTAAATTTGCTGTAATAGTCGTTTTACCAACATCATGAGTCTGATTCATCACTGCGATGATGCGCTTGGGTCCATCCATTGCCATTGTTTAACCTGGATCCTTCATTAATTGCTCAAATAACTTACTGATATCCAGCAAGTGCAGTGGTTGTGAATCAATATCTACAACATGTTTCACACATGGATGTGGTGATGACCTCAAACTCGTTTCGGCTAACTGCTCTGTGTCAATCAATTGAGTGATATCGGTTAAACAAAGCGCGAGCCAACGTTGAGAGTCATGCGGATGGCGTAATAGAACAAGTAAAGGATGACGAGACTCATCACTTAATGAATCAATTTCGAATAAGAAACTTAAATTAACAACAGGCACAATCGCATTACGGACATGCACAACGCCAGTTACCCAATTTGGTGTGTCGGGCAAACTAAGTATTTTTTCCAGCGCCAACACACTGATAATGCTCTTCACCGGCACGGCATAATGCTGATGATTGAGCAGCATCACCTGGTAAATATCTTTGTCTGAATGGGAATTTGAGGACATCTTTAATTGCCACTAACCATTTCATAAGACATTAATAATTTGCTTGAGTCGAGCAACAGCGCCAAATCACCCTCAGGCAAAATGGCAATGCCTTTAATACCATTTATATGATGATAATGAGGGCGCAAAGATTTAATTAACAAATGCATCTGCTCCGCCATGCTATCCACGCATAATGCAAAAAAGCGTTTATCAACATTCACCAGTAAAATATGGGCGAATTGTTCATTACGCTCGGTGTCTGGCAACTGTAGAAATCTACCGACATCAATCAATGGAACTTGTTGATTTTCATCGGTAATAAACCACTGTTTACCATTCAACCAAATAACCCGAGCGTTATCCCATAAATAGCTATCTATTAAATGAATTAACGGCAATGCGACCGTTTGATCTTTTATACGGATAAGCTGTACATCCATTAATGAACGAAGCACGGGGATCTTGATGATGAAACAACAACCTCTGCCTTGATTGGAAACTAATTCAATGTCTCCTCCCATATCAGTTACATGTTGCTTTACCACATCTAGTCCAACCCCTCTTCCGGAAATAGCATCCGCCGATTGTGAGGTTGAAAAGCCTGCTCGAAAAATCCATTCACTAATTTTGGGTTTATCAGATAAATCCTGAATATTGATACCCATCTGTTTTGCTTTCACCAGAATTTTATCTTCGGCCAATCCTGCTCCATCATCACTGAAACGGATAATTAACTGGTCTTCAGCTTGCTCGGCCGAAATATGAATCTGCCCAGTTAGGGGTTTACCCTGTTGTTGACGATGTTCAGCAACTTCAATTCCGTGAGCCATTGCGTTGCGTAGCAAATGCGTCAAAGGATCTATCAGCGAGTTGACAATAAAACTATCCAACTCAATAGGCGCAATATCCATATTCAGCTGAACCGGTTTAGCGGTTTTGTTAGCCAGATCAAACGCCATTCGAGGTAGTCTGGCAAAAGCATCAGCCAAAGGGCACATAGCAATGTGCAGCAATTGTTGCTGTAAAAGCTGTTGTTGACGTTTCATCGCGTGGTTACGTCGTGATAAACGAATTTTATCCGTTTGATTTAACTGGTTGGTGAGTGCAACAGTCTGTTGTAATTGAGACTGCAGGGTTTGCGATACCGTCAGTAACGCTTCAAGATTGGCTTCATTCAATTTATAACGGTTAGGCTCAATAACCCGCTTTTTTTGGGGTAAAGCCAGAATATCTATGGTGACATCACAGATATGTTTAACCCATTCGAATTGAGCTGCTAGCTGGTGATAGTCAAGCTCTGCTTTAAGGGTGATTTGCCAGCGCAGATAACATTGGAAAGGATCAAAATCGGCAAATTCAGGTAATTTTTCGGTAAATACCGATACCTTTATCGGGCCAAAATTACGTAGTGATCTGATAATCCGTAACGGATCATGACCATTTTCAAAAAATCGCGCATAAGGTGCAAAATCAATTTGCCATACCGAGCCAGACGGTTCCCCGGGTTGAGTTTGATTAGCTGAATTGGGGTCATTGACCAACTTATTTAGCCTAGCGATACACTCATCCCGGTGCTCATCATGTTGTTCGGGAGATAACGGAGAGTTGCTTAATATATGACGGCAATAATCAATTGCCATTAACAAAGCTTCACTGTCTTGCGTTTTAAGTTGCGTTTTATCATCTAAAACGTTTTCTATAGCATGACAAACCTGGGCGATCGATTCATTTCCAAAGCTTGCTGCAGTGCCTTTTAATGAATGCAGAAGTCGGAAGGTTTCCGCTTGTTGTTCCATAACTGCTGACGGATTGTGGATGGACGATAACGTCCAGTCTTCTATCTGCTGTAATGTTTGCAGTGCTTCTTGATGGAAAGCAGCCGTTGCAGAAGATAATGAGGGATTCATCAGTATCCAGATTAATTCAGCAATGAATTAACCGTGACCACCAATTGTTCCGGATCAAACGGTTTTTTCAGCCAACCACTCGCCCCGGCATCTCGTCCAAGCTGTTTTTTATCTTCATCCGTTTCAGTTGTTAACAATATCACTGGTATAAACCGATATTGCGGCAATTGTCTAAGCCTCGAAATAAATTCAGGCCCAGTTAGCTGGGGCATATTAAAATCACTTAAGATCAAATCAAACTGCACTTCTGAGACTATTTCTATAGCCTGTTTACCATCTTCTGCGCAGCTCACTTCGTGGCCAGAGTTCTGCAAGATAATTTGCAGCATTTGTCTCAATGAAGGCGAGTCATCCACTACTAAAATCCTGGCCATTTTAGTTTTCCTCCATTGCATTTAAGCCTGTTGATGTCTGTTGGCTTTCCATCGTAAACGATAATCCGGATAAAATGATGGCATCCTGAAAGCTTTCACTTATGTCTGACCATATCACCTTGATCCCCACTTGCTGGGCTTGAATATGAAACTGATAAAGTAATTGCAAAGCCGCTGTATCAATCTTTTGTAAACGGCTGACATCAATAAACACATCTTCACCGGCAAGCACTATTTTTAAACAACGCAAATACCAGTCTTCAAGCTGGGCAATGCTTAATTGCTGTCCACAATCTAATGTCGTCATGGTTTTAGTCATAATTTTGGCTTTCAACTAACGATTTTTTGCCGTTAAACGACCCGCACGGACAAATATATCCGCTTGCTAACGATATAAAATCGCTGCGGCAAAGATATTGTCCACTTATGAAGTGATAATGCAGAGACTATGCCAGTGTTTATTTATGTTTGCGCGCCCAGAGCATGGCGGTATGCTCATCGGCGAGTCTTTGTTCCTGTTTTTGCTGGCGTTGCTCGGCTTCTGTTTGATAGCGCTGTTTGAGAGATTCAATAGAACGCTGTTTGTTGCGAGCTTTGAGCCATAACTGCTGCTGCTGTTGAGTTTGTTTAAAACACTGTTCAACATGACTTTGTTGCAAACGTATTGCGTGATCTAATTGAGCAAGAAACGATCTTAGATCAATCGCTTTACGAGCACTCATCTGCAATGCATCGCCTTGGCGGAATTGCTGCAAATATTCTTCTCGATAACGTAATAAATCATTAAGCTGATTCCGTTCGCGCTCTAACATGTTGTTGGCCTGAACAAGGATCTGCATGGCTTTATCTGTTTCGCGACCGGCCATTTCGATTACAGGTATCAGTTTAGTTGCGCGTGTCATATCAATATTTAATCCACGTGAGATGCGTTAAACCAATGTTAGAAATTACGTTGCTCCGCTGCCATCAGCTGTCCAGTTAGTTGTGATTGCTGACTCATCTGACCAAAAGAAAGTTTTTGTAGTGCTTGCACACTGCTGGTCCAATCATGCGCCACATCCATGCCTTGTTTCAACATCGATGATAATGCCGGAAAACGATTAATTGCCTCATCAATATGTCGATCGCTGCCAGCCTGATAAGCACCAATAGTAATCAGATCCTGATTCTGCCGGTAGGTGGCATACATCTGTTTGAATTGTTGTGCCAGTTGCAAGTGTTTGGCATCCACCACTTGCGGCATAACCCGACTGATCGAAGCTTCAACATCAATCGCCGGATAATGACCCGATTCAGCTAACTGTCGCGATAGCACAATATGTCCATCAAGTATCGCACGCGCTGCATCGGCTATCGGATCCTGTTGATCATCGCCTTCGGTAAGCACAGTATAAATTGCCGTTATTGCCCCGCCACCAACTTCACCATTGCCGGCACGTTCCACTAATTGTGGTAATAAGGAAAACACAGAGGGTGGGTAGCCTTTGGTCGCCGGAGGTTCGCCAACGGCTAATGCAATCTCACGCTGTGCCTGAGCAAAGCGGGTGAGTGAATCCATTAACAATAAAACCTGTTTACCTTGATCTCGAAAATATTCAGCAATACTGGTGGCTAACATAGCGCCATGCAGTCGCATCAAAGGCGAATGATCGGCTGGAGAAGCCACCACCACGGCCCGTTTCAAACCCTCCTCGCCAAGGATCTCTTCTATAAATTCCTTTACTTCACGTCCGCGTTCGCCAATTAATCCCACCACGATCACATCTGCTTCAGTAAAGCGGGTCATCATGCCTAGTAACACACTTTTGCCCACACCACTGCCGGCAAACAAGCCCATCCGCTGGCCGCGTCCGACAGTCATCAACGCATTAATCGCACGGACTCCAACATCAAGATGCTGTCTTACTGGCGCTCGCGACAGAGGGTTAACGATTTTTCCATGTAACGGAACTTTATCTTTTACTTTAAGTGGCCCCCGACCATCCAGTGGTTTTCCGGCACCATCTACAATTCGTCCCAGCAAAGCCTCACCCACCGGAACTTGAGAGTCACTGCGAATAGGTCTTACGCGAGCATTTGGCACTAACCCACGTATATTACCGGTAGGCATCAGATAAAGCGTTTCATCATGAAAGCCGACCACTTCGGCTTCTACGGGCTCGCGGCCAGGGGAATAGATTTCACAGCGACTACCAATCGATGCCTGAAAACCCACCGCTTCCAAGGTCAGACCAACCATCCGGGTTAAACGACCTTCCACGGTAATCGGGGTTTCATGATCTGCCGACAAGCGTTCAAGATGCTGCTGCATACGTTGTTGCAAAGTCATAGAGCGGTCATCGGTATCAGCTGGATTCATGCTGATTATCTTGACTCAATAAACGCGAAATCAAATTATTGAGCCGTGTTTCAACCGTGGCATCAATAGTGGTATCAGCGGTTACTAATTTGGCTCCACCACGACTAAGCAATGGATCTTCGTACCATTGCCAGCCGGTATCCTCGTCCAACTTCAGACCGTTTTTGACCAGTTGCATATCTTCTGGATTCAGATAGACCTTGAGTTGGCGATCACTGACCGGTAATACCGCCAATGCTTCCCTAACGGCAGTTAACACCAGCTCGGGTCGTTGGCGAATCTCTTGATAAATCATTTGCCGTGCCAGCACACTGAGCATGGAGAGCAAATCCTGCTCGACCAGCGTATCCACTGCTTTAAGGGGGGAGTGCAAATGGTCTATTAATGCTTTCCACTGCTGGGCTTGTTGCAGAATGTCGGCTTCACCAGCTTTCAAGCCAGCTTCGTGACCTTGTTGAAAGCCTTCATCATAGCCAAGTTTAAAGCCTTCTTCCTGAGCTGCTTGTTGCACAGCCTCTAAAGCTTCAACCGTTAACGGATTCGTATTCTCAGCGTCCACATCCGAGACCGATACCACACGAGGGACTTCCCATCGTTCATAGGCATTTGCTAATTCTTCAGCCGATAATACGTTGGAATGCTGAGTGGTAAAAAGATCATCAGATGAAGTCATCACCGCCACCAGCGCTTCCTAAAGCAATATCACCTTTATCGGATAGCATCCGTGCGGTAGCCAGAATGGATTTTTGGGCGGCTTCAACATCACTAACCCGCACCGGTCCCATGGCCTCGAGATCATCGCGTAGCATTTCTGCTGCACGTTGAGACATATTTTTGAGAAATTTTTCTTTAAGATTTTCATCGGCACCTTTCAGTGCCAGTTGTAATTGATCGGTTTGAATTTCACGCATTAATGTCTGCATACCGCGATCATCAACATCAATTAAATTATCGAAGACAAACATCAGATCTTCAATATTCTGACCCAAATCTGGCTCGGCTTCTTTAATTTTTTCCATGATAGCGGCTTCACGACTGCCCTCAACAAAGTTGAGAATATCCGCTGCCGTTTTCGGGCCGCCAACTGTAGCGGTCTGCCCTCCAGCATTACCGCTGAATTGTTTTTCAAGGATTTCATTGAGTTCATTGAGGGCCGCAGGTTGCACACCATCTAAAGTTGCAACTCGTAGCAGAATGGCTGCCTGATCGCGCTCTGGGAACATACTCAATACCTGAGCAGCTTGGTCGGGATCCAAAAAAGAACAGACTATCGCGATAATCTGTGGATGTTCCAGTCGTATGACTTCATAGATAGCACGGGCATCCATCCATTTTAATTGTTCCAGGCCATTGGTATTGCCACCGGAGAGGATTCTGTCCAGCAGGCCTCCGGCACGTTCTTCACCCAATGCTCCCACCAGCATTTTACGAACGTAATCATGAGAACCTATACCCAGTCCGGTTTCTTGTTCAACTGTGGTGACAAAGTTGTCTAGAACAGTTTCAACTTCAACCCGCGTTACATTGGTCAATGTCGCCATCGCCTGACCAATTTTCTGAACTTCTTTCGGCCCCATATGCTTGAGCACCTGGGCAGCCTCTTCCTCGCCGATAGAGCGAAGAAATACAGCAGCTTTTTCAGTACCTGTTAATTTACGGGGTTGTTCGGCCATTATGCATCACTCGCTGCCCAGTTTTTAACCACTTGCGCTACAAGCGCAGGGTCCTGTTGTACTAAGCTACGGATATTAGTCAAATGCTG
>JAMDEF010000088.1 GCA_023488305.1 Gammaproteobacteria bacterium
TTATGGTTAAACCGGTAATATTCGCACTGCGCCACGCCAGCTTGACTAAGGGCTGAGAAAGGTTGTATCACCCGGTATTCGCCACTACCCCCTACTAATGGTAACCCTAAAATACGGGGACGATCATGGAAAGTCGTATCCCAATTAGTTGGCATTTCAGACTCAATTCTTAAATCTCGATGTGCCAAACTTAGATGACGATTACTTGCCGGATCATTGGCAATATAATGCATCCAGGTTTTAAGCATGTAACGCCCCTCTGAAAAGGATCGATTACGAGATTTTTCCAAAACTGCCGGTTTTAAATACTCACTTTTCTGACTGACACTTCCGTGATGAACTAACACCGCATAAGGCGTCCAAACCACCAAATGCTCAGTTTCACGAACCTTCAAACATAAATCGACATCGTTATAGAGTACCGCCAGATCTATTTCGTTCATGCCACCAACCTGGTTGTAAACTGATTTTCTAATCAGCAAACACGCACCAGTTACGGCGGAGAAATTCTGATCTAACTGAGCTCTGTTCATATAGCCCGGTTCACGAATGTTCAGATCGCCCAAATAAGGATGATCGGCAACATGAGTCATGCCCATAATTACCCCAGCATGTTGCAACATACCACTTTCAGGATAAACCAACCGCGCACCAACAATACCGACTTCTGGGCGCTGAGCATGGCTCATCATTCTTTCAAGCCATTCCGGGTGTAAAGTTTCGGTATCGTTATTCAAAAATAATAGATAGTCACCTTTAGCCTGTTTAGCCGCCAGATTACTAATGGCAGCATAATTAAATGGATGCGGGTAATCCATTACAGTCAAATTGGCATCTTGCCTGTCCCTTAACTCATCCAAATAGGCTAGTGTATCGATTTCTTCACTCAAATTATTAACAACAATAACTTCAAAATTCGGATAGCTATTTCGGTATAACGCCGCTTCTACGCAAGGCCGTAAAAACTCCAGCTTATCCTTAGTAGGGATGATAATGCTTACCTTTGGAGTAGTTGGCCATTGATAAATTACCCGTACGGAATTTTCAACCAAGCCTTCATCCGCAACAGCATGTAATTGTTGACGTATAAGATGTTGTTGGACAGCCTGTTTTGACATTTCTGTGCTGTAATGAGATTGCACAGTGACTGGTAAGTGCATCAGCAAATCACTGATGTGACCAATGCCATTTGCCCCTACCCGTTCATAAATCTTCAGACCGAGACTAAGATTTTCGTGTCCTGGAACCTTGTCAAAACCCTTTACTGATTCAAATAGACTCCGTTTACAAATAATCGGCCCGATGTAATCAGTTGAACGAAGTAAATCCAAGTTGAAGTCAGGTTTGAAACGTGGTTGTAACCTCTCAGCATCTGACTTGATGAAATCATCATCACAATAGAATGCTGTTTTTTCCTGGAAATGATTTATGTAATCACCAAATTGCAACCAGGTTTGGGGTTCAAACTGCGTTCCCGCAGGCACAAATCCCACCCAATCCAAGGCAGAAGCGGCCATATTTTGATTCAAAAAAGCATATGGCTCTTCATGTTCGGGAAACTGTAACCATTCTAGTACATCCAATTCTTCAAACATGGAATTGGGTGCAACAGAGTCGGCAATTACAGTCAGCTTCCAATCTGGATAAAATTGCTGACCCAATGATGCAATGGTGTCTGCCAATAAATTCTGTTCATCATTAAAAACAAACATAAACAAGTGGAATCGCGGCCTATACTGCCATGCCATCATTCGCTCAGCGTGTATCTGCGCGTCAATTTCCATCAAGCCATGTTTTTTTATCCACACATGGTAGTCGCTTAATTCCAAAAGTTGACGAATAATCGTTTTTAATTCGACTACAATCGGATCAGCCTGACTGTATTCCATTTCTCGATTTAATAAACCAATTGAGTTGGTCAGTTCAGAGCGAAACGCATCAGAAAATTGGCTTTCTACATCTACAGCCAATAGTTTTTTACCTTCTTCAATCATCCTCGCAGCGACTTCTTTATATAGTTGATGTCGTTGGGCAGGATCACGTAATTCGGGCACTTTATCCTGAGAGATCGTCAAAGCTGCCTGAGCCCAAGTGATTGTCGTGTTTTCCTGAATGGTCTCAATAAACTCAATTACATTTTCACGGGTCACTACGGCATCGGCAGCTGAATATGTAACAGAGGCATTTCCACGGGGTAATATTTTGATTGTGGCAAGTAAGGAAAGTGGCTGTGTTAATCCCTGCAATCCATCACAAACAGAATCACTGTTAATGCATATATCAATGAAGTCAGATCCAGCTAACACCGGAACAGATATTTTATGGGCAACACCGCTATACATTTCAAAAATCAGCGGTGATTGTTCTCCCACCGATATTTCTACTTTGAACGGCATTGTTAGATATTTTTGCCCAGAAATGGCGTTAAACTGTAACTCGATAATATCAGGATGAGTTGGATTGTCACTGAACCCCGAGGAGTGTGGGGCAATGATCTGAAAAGTAGCTGACTTACCGATAAAATAATCATCAGCTCCTACACGTGGATAAACTCCGTCTAGAGAAATAATGCGACACGCTTCATTATCCCAAGAACGTGTGCTTGGCAACACTGATAACATGCGCCGCCATAGATCAAAACTACCATCATCCGACTCTTTTAAATAAGCGAGATCGTTTTTAATATTTCCACATTGTGTAAACAACCATACCGGTTCACCATCAATTTGATCAATGGCAGCACCTAAACGATTCAACAACCAGTTTGGATGATTTGTAGTGGATTCAATAACAGAAGTCTTTTGCCTAAAGACGATATTTTCCATTGGTCTACGATACAAAGCGGCTGCCAGCTCATTTAACATTGCATTGTCTGGCAAGCACCCACTATCCGCTTTCAAATAGAACACTAAATCATTCTCAGCAAGCTCAATAAATTCAGTCGCCCACTGTCGCGTGTGTGGAAATGATTTAAAGCCGGTTAACTCTGAGCCAACTACATAAAATTCAACATTCGAAAGACGGTTGGTTAATGCTGGCATTACTTGAGATGACTCTCCACCCATCCGAAAGTCACAGACAATATGTATATTTGGTAAATGACTAATCAAATCCACTACACGAGAAATGGATTCTCCATCCTGAAATTGTCCATAAAGCATTTCCGTACGAGCATTTTGACTTGCCAGCGTATATTGCTGATGTAAGTTAAAAGCATCTCGCAAATACATTAGAAATGTCTGATCGTCAGAAAACTCTAAGCCAATATCTCGCCATGCGTTGCCGGGAGCGGCAACATTAAATTCCCAGTTTTTTATTTTGGTTTCAGTTGAATAGAGCAGAATCGGACGTTGCAACGTCATATATTCAAATGTAAGCGACGAAGCATCCGCCACTAAAATATCGGCTTCGGCAAAACTTTCAGCAATGCTTGCTTCTGGATTATCTACCAATACCACGAGTGGATCAATTTCTACTGCTTGCCGCCATTGGTTCATCAAAGCCTTAAACATCGCCTTATCGGTAACAAAAGCATGCTCATGACTGACAATTGCGGGATGAGGTTTGATAATAATTTTGGACTGTGGATAAACACTTCGAATTAACTGAATAATGCGATCACCAAAATAAACTGCAGCACTGATTTCCGGGTTATAAGTTGGTGCAAATAAAATAGTAGGCTGTTGTTTATTTATAGTTTTACGTTCTAATTTAAATGTCTCATCAACCCAAGTATTGCCTGTCAATGCAAACCCATAACGCGGCATCACTTTGGAGTTAATTGCATCAGCCACATCCCAATAACTACCACACATGAAATCGGCAGAATTATATTCCGCCTCTGCATAACCATAACGAGTGACAGAACCATGACGCATTCCAATCAATACCACATTATGGGCATCACAATAATCTCGCCAGAACCCGACTGACCAGCCATCTGCCACCACAATAACTTGAGGTTTCCAGGCCATAACTTCTTCAATCGAAAGACTGAGCAGGCTATTCTCAAAACGACGTGACAGTGGTTTTAGCGAACGGAAATGAAATGGCATGCTGCCATAACAGGCCACCCGGATCCCCGCAACGGGTTCAGCTGAGCATATTTGTGGCAGTTTCTGCTTGAACACATACATGATGCTGGTTTGACCGGCATTTTCCATCGTGACTAATGGATAACGCTCGACCAGCTCTAAACCTAATGAACGACACATGGCAATATAATTACGTTCCGCTCGGTAAATCGCTTCATATTCCTGATTACGTAATGTTTTAGATTCGGTTTCATTAATTCTGAGTGAGTCTTTTAAGATCAATAAGCCATCATGCTTCAGCATTTCTGTAGCTTTGAGCAGCACTCTCAAAGCCGCCTCATCGTCACTTATAGTGGTTAATACCCCCATCAGACTCACAGCATCGAAGTGCTGTCTTTCAATAACCATTTGGAAAATATCTGCTGCGATAAAATCTACATTGTCGATATGTGCTTCCAAGGCTCGCTGCTTAGCTTGGGCAATTAAATTTTTACCAATATCAATTGCTGTAACTCGCTTTAATGCTTTGCAAAATAACAAACTGAACTCGCCATCAGCACAGCCGATATCCAACAGTTCATCGTCGGGTTTAAGCAATGGCAATACACGATCTTCAATAAATTGTTGTTGTTTTTGATAGAGCTGTTGGGGTCCAATTTTGCCGCGTTCAGTGTTATGCCAGAAACTGCGTGCAACGGCACCTTGTTGTTTATCCGTCATGTTGTTTTCCAATTACTGGCGAGCACGTGTCTGGCCATATCCAAATCCGATGTTGTATCGATATCAAACGCATTAATTTTAAAAGCCGGTAATGGTAAAAATGGTGTCAGCGCCTGATAGACGAAAATAGATTTATCTATCACCATTTCTGGACCGAGAATAGCAATACCAGCCCATTCATAAGGATCCTGGTTTTCACGATTAAACTCAGTGACGTGATCATTTTGAATTTTGACTCGCACACCTTCTGCAGTGGTGTAATCAGAAACAGCTATCAGGTATTCATGTATTGCAGCAGCTTGCATAAATGCACTGAAGGTTTTGTTATCCACTACAGTATCCGCATCAATCGCCAGAAAGCGTTCTTTAAGATGCCTGCTGACTTTGAAAATACTTTGCAGAGTATTGGTCTTCGCGTATTCCGGATTCCGCGTGATAATGATATCGTTTCGCAGGCTGATGGCATGCTCGATGACCTCATCTTCTTGGTATCCAACTACCAACCAGATATTTTCAACATCTTTTAATCGCTCCAGGTGATAACTGAGCAAACTGCGATTATGAATTTCAACCAGGCATTTGGAGCGGCCCAAGCCTAAACGAGAACCTATGCCAGCCGCACTCAGGACAACATGTTTAACAGGCGACATAGAGCTTCTCCATCATAAACAACAAAATCACTTAATTCTTTTAGCGAGCCATTCGGTCGGTGAACACCACCATAAGCAATCCGCCAGTCCGCCAGCTCAAACATCGGCACATCATTCATGCCTTCTCCTATAACAATGATATTGTCATAACGCTGACGTAATTCAGTAATGGCATCGCCTTTATGCAATACATGCTCAACCCCGGCTAATTGTCCATTGTCCATTTTGGCTTTAGACGCAAAGAACTCAACTCCAATTTGCTCTAACAAGGGCTGAACCCATATATCCAGATTGCCGGTCACCACATAACAGTCAGCCGCATTCTGCTGCACAAACCGCAGGATAGCTTCATCACATTCGACATTACAGACGAACTGATGAATTGCATTCAAGGGGGCATCTTTAAGTAATCGAATACGTAACTTAAATGATTTATCAAACGGCAAAAAACCATCGATGGTGGCTTTGGTTAACACCGATATTTCATCTTCCAGATCGACTGATGCGGCAATTAATGGAAGTAATTCCTGTTTGGTTAGGGTGCCATCAAGATCGAAACAAAAGCAGGTCGCCATAAATCAGCCTTTTTGCAAAATAAAGAAGTGCTGGCGTGTCTGAGCACGTTTTTCGAGTTTGTCTGGAAATAAAGGGCCAGCCTTAACAAGATGAAAGCGACCACCAAATGCTTGCTCAATATAAGCCTGCATCTCGGTTTCATTTCGGTAGATAGCCGAATAATCATCGGCAAGCTCTTCAGAATAAAATTGATTTAAAGTCAAACGCTGTTCTACTGCGACTGGTTCCCGGATATAAATCTGCCCGTTTGGGGCAGTAAATTCTGCGATTTGCTGGAGCATTTTCAGACAGTCTTGATCATTCAAGTAGATCAATAAACCAGAAATAATGACCAAATCATAGGGCGGCAAAACGGCAAGTTTTGCCGGGTTTATATCAACAGCAGACATCTGCTGAAATCGTAGATTAGTAAAACCGCGCTTGTTTGCTTCTGTAATGGCCGTATCAATTAGCCCCTGAGAAAAATCTATGCCCTGATATTCAATATCAGCGTTTTCCGTGGCCCAAAACCATCCCCAGCGACCAATACCACAGCCGACATCAAACACTCGATGCAGTGATGTTCTGTCGATCTTTTGACTGATAATGTCTTTTTCGGTTTGATCACGTTGTTCGACTAATTGAGGATTGTCATCCTGATACATTGTCGTGCTGAGAGCAGAGGCATAAGTTTTATTACATCGGCCATCGAAAAATTTCCGGGTTGCATCATAGTCAATATCAATACTTTCTCCACTGATGCGTCCTTTTTCGGCCATGCTCTACTCCAAATAACGTTAAGCTTGTCGTATGTGTTTTATAAATAATTAAACAATGACAATCCCTGAACTTTAACATATACCTGCTGTGCCGCCTGGAGTCCTACCGATTGCAGATTCAAACGACTGATGGCTTCAGCCATATCCAAACCTTCAATCTGAGTGAGAGTAGTCTCTAAGCTGAACTGGGAACTTTCATTGATATCCCGTTGCATTTCAATCGCATTTTGTCGTGTACCAATTCGCGTTCGAGCTTCTAATGAAGCATCCATAGCGTAATCCATATTCGACAGAAAATCGCCATTATTCGGTGGCGTTCCGACCGTACCGGTAGATAATGAATTACTGAAATTCTGAATGGTTTGAAATATGGCTTGATTAGGCCCAGCCACAGTTTGGGTAACAAACAAAGTATTGCCCGGTTCATTAATTTCGACCAGATAGCCATCACTGACGCGCAATTGGCGTTGGCCGCCATCACCGTTGTAAGCAAACGTTGTGGTGTCAAATGGCTGCACATCGGATTGATAACCCGAGAAAAAATATTCGCCATTGGCATCAGTACTATTCACCAAGGAAACCAATGCACTGTTTAGTTGATTAATTTCTTCAGCGATACCTTGTCGCGCACTATCACTATTAGTGTCATTGAGGCCTTGTACTGCCAACTCACGGATCCGTTGCATAATATCGCTGGCACTTTTGAGGATCCCATCGGTGGTGCTCAGACGGCTATCAGCGACATCCGCATTGTCTTGATACTGTTTTGACAGACCGATTTGACGTTGCAAATCCAGCATTTTAACGGCACCGATCGGATCATCCGATGGGGTTAGAATTCGCTTAGTGGTCGAAACCTGTAATTGTGTTTTCGCCAACTCATTCTGTTGCCGTAACATCGCTTCCAGGCTTTGCTGTGTCATGTAATTGGTGGAGATCCGCATCAGTTCATCTCCTATAAAGCATTAAGTAATGAATTAAATACCGTATTAGAAACGGTAATTATCTGTGAAGCCGCCTGATATGCTTGTTGAAACTTGATCAGATTAGCGGCTTCTTCATCCAGATTGACCCCTGAAACACTCTCTGCACGCTGCCGGATTTGACTGACTAACCCCGCCTGAGTTTGTTGAGTTACAGACGCTTGATTGGTTCTTGTCGCGACTTGAGAAACAATGGAACCATATTGTTCATTAAACGAGCGAGAAATAACTGGTGGGCCGGGATTAAGTACCACAGTGGTTTTGTCAGTTTGCAGAGCGGCCATTGCTAGTGCATTTTCATTATTACCGACCCCAGAATTCGTCGTGGATGACGCAGCTATTAATCTCGGATCCGTTATGGCCATGCGCATGGTGCCTGCGGTAGTACCTGCAGGGTTGAAAAAATTAGTGCCAGCATTACCATTCAAATCAATACCATTATCATGAACATCATTGAATGCTGTAACAACTGCTGCGGCCAGCACATCAAGTTCGGCACGAGTAGTATCAACGATACTGGTACGAGCAAGTAAAGCCCCGCCTATTTCCCCACCGGTAATTTGCTGAGTGATATTTATTTGAGAGGATCCATAACCAATAGCCGTCCTCGGAGGATTGGTACTGTTGTCAGGAATAGCGGAAAGTACGGTCCGGGTATTGCCAACGACCAGCCCTTGCCCATTACCGATAAACACATTGACTGAACCATTACCCTGCTCCACCACGTTAACTGAAACCAACTCAGATAGATCGTTGATTAATTTATCGCGTTTATCGAGCAAATCATTGGGTTTATAACCTGATGCCAAAGACTCTGAGATGGATTTATTCAAATCTACAATGCCTTGAGATAACACATTGATATCGTTAATAGATACCGAGATGGTGTTATCAATTTGCCGATCTAATTCGTTTAATTGACTATCCATCGTGTTAAACCGATTCGCCAGCAATTCACCCTGCGTTAACATTACTTGGCGAGCCGCAATCGAGGTTGGATCGTTGGCCACTTCTTGCACGGAGTTAAAAAAGGCTTCCAGACCACCATTGATGCTTAATGAGGAAGTGCCCAATAAATCATCAACCTGTTTGGAAAAAGTCAAAAAACCGTCTTGCTGGGATTCTGCCGAAGTGTAAGTCCGCAGCTGGTTTATCAAAAACTGATTGAAAATACGATCAACACCAGTGATTCCAACACCGTTGCCAATATAATATCCGCCTTCAAAGTTGGCCGGTTGGGTACCTTGATCGGTGCGCTGCCGTGAATACCCAACAGTATTCACATTACTGATGTTATGACTGGTGGTGGCCAGTGCCGTTTGGGCGGCTAATAAAGCGGAACTACCAATATTCAGCATGCTCATTTAGATCATCCTCTGCGAGCTTTTACTGGGTTAATACCCCAGATTCTGAATATATTTATGCGAAATCTGTGCCAGTGTGTCGCCATTCATGATGCGTTTGATTTTATTGGCATATTGCGGATCGGTGGCATAGCCAGCTTCATGTAGTTTTTCTACAAATCTTTCCGGTCTAGCGACATGTTTTAATGCTTCTTTGTAGCGTGGTTGAGACTGCAAGAAGCTGACATAATCATCAAACGATTGCTGATAGTCATCGTATGAACGGAATCGTGACTGTTCTGTCACCGGCTTGCCATTACGATATTCAAGCGCATTTTTTGCGACAAAATCTCCATCCCAGCGGCTATCTGCTTTGATGTTGAATAAATTAAAACTGGACTGGCCTTCATTATCTTTAAGCACATATCGGCCCCAGCCAGTTTCCAACGCTGCTTGTGACAAAATGACATCCGCTGAAGTGCCCAATCTTTCTGCCGCTTTCTGAGCTAGCGGCCATAATTGTTCAACAAAATCTTCCGGTGACTTAAATCGCTGCGGCATAACCTTCATTTGAGTGCTGACAATTTCATCAATACTTTCTTCATTAACCTTGTCAGCTTTTTCATGGATCTCTTTGACCATGCGCCGCAGGTCTTGACGAACGGTGACCGTATCGAAACTAAAGGTTTCACCGCCAGTTGGAATATCTGAACGGACCTCACCGCCCAACTGCCGGAGGATCACATCCTGCAAGCCTAATCCGCCACGTTTGGATAAATCCATTGCCAGCTGCTGGTCGGCCATATCTCGGTAGGTTTTGCTGTGATTAGAATCAAATATGCCTTCAGCGAGACTGGCCTGACGCATACTTTTCAACATCATCGTGGTAAATAAGGATTCAAATTGAGCGGCAACCTGCCGCATGGTTGCCGCATCATTGTCAGAATTCAATGCCGACTGGCGCAGTTGATTAAGCCCATGAAAATCAGTGGCATTTTGCTGAATATCTGCAGGGATAGTCATGGCTTAATCAATCAACCTAAATAATAACCAGCTCAGCGCGTAAGGCACCGGCTTGTTTTAAGGCTTCCAGAATAGCGACCAAATCGCCTGGAGCGGCACCTACCTGATTCACCGCACGGACAATTTCATCCAGAGATACACCCGGATTGAATACAAACATCCGGCTGTTTTCTTCAGTGATTTCGATATTGTAGTTTGGTGAAACCACCGTTTGTCCTGCTGAAAATGCATTCGGCTGAGATACTTCAGGATTTGCCGAGATTGTTACCGACAGGCTGCCGTGGGTTACAGCTGCAGGACTGACCCGAACATTCTGGCCAATGACCACCGTTCCACTACGAGAATTGACCACCACTCTGGCCGCCGCCTCACCCGGATTTAATTCCAGATTTTCAATTAATGATAAAAACGGAATACGTTGATTAGGGTCTCTTGGCGCATTAACTCTAATAGAACCTGCATCCAAAGAACTTGCTGTGCCGCGTCCCAGGGTTTGATTAATGGCATCGGACAATCTGCTTGCTGTGGTGAAATCAGCCTGATGTAAATTCAGAATAATATGGTCACCTACATTTAACGCATTCTGCACCGTACGCTCAACCGTGGCGCCGTTGGGGATACGACCAGCACTGGGAATATTAACAGTGACTCGCGAACCATCAAGTGCATCCGCACCAAACCCACCGACCACCAAATTACCTTGTGCCATCGCATAGACCTGACCATCAGCTCCTTTTAAGGGTGTCATGATCAAGCTACCACCACGCAGACTTTTAGAGTCACCCAATGATGACACCGTAATATCAATGGTTTGTCCTGGTTTGGCAAAAGGCGGCAAATCGGCATGGACAGAAACTGCCGCTATATTTTTGCTTTTAGGGTCAACTCCTGCCGGTAAGGTCACGCCCATCTCACGCAACATACTGCGTAATGTCTGGCCAGTAAAAGCGGTTTTATCACCTGTACCGCTTAACCCTACAACCAGACCATAACCTACGAGCTGATTGTTTCGAACCCCG
>JAMDEF010000153.1 GCA_023488305.1 Gammaproteobacteria bacterium
TCGCAGCAAATGGTGAAACGGTATAGTGCTTGGAATCTGAGACAGCGAGAGTTTTTTTAATCACCGCCTGATCGGGCATGGTTTGGCCGATTAAATGGTTTTCATCAAGGTTGGAAACAGCGACGATGGTGCCGTTGCTATCGAATAACATCAGGTTAGTGTAAACCGTATATAGACCATTGATGTATTCAAGTACGCTAGTCAGCGTTGCATCATCCTGATGACTGCGAACCGGCTGAGCCAGAATTTCACGAAAACAAGATGTAAGGGCCCACCAACGAACATCATTGGCGCGTTCATAGAGGTTGCGATCCATAATGTCGACAGCGAGAAATGCCTGAAACTGCACGTCACTGAGTAAGGAACTGACGACCGTGTTGCAAAGATCGTTTATCGACTCATCAAACACGCCTTTGGTGCGATAACCGATAGTGCGGATTTCCTCCAGCACTGGCATAAATTCAATGGCATTGCGCTTGGCAGAAACAATCTGCCCATTGAGAACTACCAGACTTAAATCATCAACCACCCGTTCGGCGTGATAGGCAATATTCTGCAGCGTCTGGGAAAAGATGCTTGAATGCTGCAATTGAACGGCATCACTTTTAGTTGCAGCGCTTTTTTCTGCAAACGCTTTTTGCACTGGCCGTAAGATAAGCCCAAGCCAATTGAGTCCGTTATAGCCTTGGTAACCTTTGGTTTTGTTTTGATGAGACAGGAAATTCTGCTCTTCCAGTTCAACGAAATTGATCCCACTTTGGCCTGAGCCACTGACTCGGTAACCAAAAGGTAGAATCTGTTCGTTACTGCTACTTATCACCCGATTATTTTGATCGAGGATGGCGATTATTTCATCCTCGCCGACCAGATTCGCGAAAATGCCGTTTACTTCATCCTCAAATCTAAAACACAGACAGAGCACACCCAGCACTACAGCACCATACTGTTCATCATCCAAAATAGCTGCCGAGAAAATATGTGCTGCCCGACGCCCGGACTGAAGATTGGAACGGCGAAACGTTTCAATATAGGGTTGAGTGGTTTCCAGAGTTTCTCGAATCAACGGATCGTTGCTGCTTACAACTTGGTTAGTCTCATCAAGATTTGCTCGAACACGCCCATGTGTATCGAGAATCAAAATCTCGTCATAGACGCTGTATTTGGTAGTGTATTCATGAAGACGCTCAACAATGGCCTGATGCTGCTCCTCAGTTGGTAAGGGCTCACGCAGAAATGCACGAATATCATCGTCGGTGGCAAGGAAACCAACGTCTGCAGTACGTTCAAACAGATTGCGGATCAGGATATCAATCGCGACTTGGGATCGTGCACTACACTCTAACTCCAGTTTGCGGATATTTTCCTTCACCAGATTATTGATAAGGTTGGCTTGCAACTCTTTGAAGTGTCGCCGCGTTACCTCCATATCATCAATCAAGGTAGGTGTCACAGAATGACTATTGATTTTTCCGATAAGCGTGACCTTCTGCCACCACTCTCCAAGAGAAAGAAACGTGTGATTATATTGCGTTACCAACGGCATAAAGCGAATACATGAGGCGTGTAGAGTTGAAATATCTTTATTGTCCATTTCGTCTGCATATCCATCCGAACGACACTACGCAGCCTGCATCCTCACAGTTTTCGCCCCGTTGCTAAGCTGAAGTCATCTATGGCTGACCCGAAACTTTTTGAGTGATTTGCTTATATCACTTTTCGCTAACAGTGACATTTTCAAATAAAAGTCACAATACCCATTAAGTTTAATTTTCATTCATCCATTTATTAGCTTGCTTTTTAATTTAATCAGCCCAATATTAGTTTTAGACTATTTTAAATAAAACTGTGAAAACAGCAGGTTGGAGGTTGTTATGGCTGGAGGTTGGTCTCGTGATGGCGCGGTTCAGGATCAGATTGATGCCAGTGTTGAAGATGGCATTCAACAGGCACGTTCCCGTCTGCCGAAAGGTGAAAGTCTGACGCATTGTGAAGAGTGCGAAAAAGAAATTCCTCAAGCTCGACGTGAAGCAGTTCCTGGTGTTCGCCTCTGTGTAGCGTGTCAGGAAATTGTCGACAAAGAAAACAAGGCGTTTAATTTGTTTAATCGTCGTGGCAGTAAAGATAGTCAGCTACGCTAGTCTTTCATTTGAATATAAAAACGAGCACTTCGGTGCTCTTTTGCTTTTAAGCCCACGACTGTGTAAAGCTGTGACAGTGTTGTGCTCAGAAACCTGCTTTCTGAGTACTTCGCAGTTCACAAGAATTTGATATAGGCCAGTTTAAAGTTTGAGATTGAAAGTCTGATGCTTTATTTGGCTCACTTTTAGAGAGATATAAAATGAAGAAATTATTACTCGCGTTGCCTCTTATTTTCGCAGCGCAGCAGGCTGTGGCAATTGATGATCAGGATAAAGAAAATTATAAAAACAACTACACCACACAATTAAAACCACTGGTTGTGCAACAGTTAAGCGCTGACAGACCAGAAATGACCGCTGGCGCAGTTGATGCTGAAGCAACTGCTTATGTCACTAAAATGGCCGAATGCCAGTTCGTGGCATTAAGCCAGTTCCCAGAAAATTATCGTGATAAAGCGATTATGCCGGTAGCTGAGGGCGCTGATATCGCTCAGACCACATATGCGTTAAATCAAGAACTGTTGCAAGATATTGAAACCGGCAAACTGTCGAAAGATAGAGCGACGATGATGATTACCAATGCTCAGGAATCTGTGCAATTGTGTATGAATTCATAAAATTAAGACAACTGTCTTTATAAAAAAGGGCCTTTCGGCCCTTTTTTGTTTATGCAGCAATGCCTGTATGTCTTAGAAGTGCATCAATCTGTGGTTCGCGGCCGCGGAATTCGATAAACAGTTCCATCGGTTCGCGGCTACCGCCTTGTTCGAGAATCGCTTCAAGGAATTCCAGACCGGTTTGCCGATCAAAAATGCCTTTCTCTTCAAATTTAGAAAACGCATCAGCTGAAAGTACTTCTGCCCATTTATAACTGTAATATCCTGCGGCATAACCGCCAGCAAAGATATGGGCAAAGCTGTGTGCAAAACGATTGAACTTGGGCGGTTTGACCACAGTAACTTCATCACGAACCTGCTCAAGGATCTTGTCGACCTGATTCGGCTCATTTGGATTAAATTCCAGGTGCAGACGGAAATCAAATAACGAAAACTCCAGCTGACGTAACATCATCATCGCCGACTGGAAGTTACGCGCTGCAATCATTTTATCGAACAGTTCATCCGGCAGTTTTTCACCGGTTAAATAATGACCGGAAATCAAATCCAAGGCTTCACGTTCCCAGCACCAGTTTTCCATAAACTGACTTGGCAATTCGACCGCATCCCACGCCACACCATTAATACCGGATACTCCGGCATATTCAATTTTAGTCAGCATATGATGCAGACCATGTCCGAATTCATGGAATAACGTGGTCACTTCATCATGAGTGAACAAAGCAGGTTTATCACCGACAGGCTCAGAGAAGTTACAGGTCAAAAACGCCACTGGAATTTCAATGCCGTCGGCGGTACGACGGCGTGCTTTACATTCATCCATCCAGGCACCGCCACGTTTATGCTGACGGGCATATAAATCGAGATAGAACTGAGCACGCACACTGCCATCCTCGGCGACAATCTCAAAAAAGCGTACATCTTTGTGCCACACATCCACATCATGACGTTCCCGAATATCCAGACCGTATAAACGATTCACCACGGCAAACAGCCCACTGACCACTTTGTCTTCAGGGAAATACGGTTTTAATTCTTCCTGTGAAATCGAATAACGCTGCTGACGTAGTTTTTCAGCGAAATAAGTGACATCCCAGGCTTCCAGCTGACCTTGATCAGCGGTGACTTTGGCAAAGGCACGTAATTCGGCATATTCATTTTCGGCAATCGGTTTAGAGCGCTTTGCCAAATCTTGCAAAAAGTCTAAAACCTGCTGCGGAGATTGGGCCATTTTGGTGGCCAAAGAGCGTTCTGCATGGTTGGCAAACCCCAGCAGATTCGCCAGTTGGTGGCGCAGATTCAGAATGTCCAGCATCACCTGGGTGTTATCCCATTTACCAGCATGTGGACCTTGATCGGAAGCCTTGGTGGCAAACGCGGTATACATTTCTTCACGTAATTCACGATTATCGGCGTAAGACATGACGGGCATATAAGATGGGAAATCCAGAGTAAACAACCAGCCTTCTTCACCTTCGCGTTTGGCCATTTGCTCAGCCATCTCAATAGTAGATGGTGGTAAACCGGATAATAAAGATTCGTCGGTGATCAGCTTGCGCCAGGCGTGAGTGGCATCGAGCAAATTTTCTTCAAATTTGGCGGTGCGTTCAGTCATCTGCTGAGACAGTTTTTTAAACTCATCACGTTGTTGCTGATTCAGTTCAACACCGGATAAACGGAAATCACGAACCGCGTTATCAATGACTTTTTTCTGTGCCGTATCCAATTTCTGATACTCAGCGCCTTCGGCAATGGCTTTATAGGCTTGATACAGCGTTTCATTCTGACCCAGTTCGGTAGAAAACTCGCTCAGTTTTGGCAGGCAGGCGTTGTAGGCCTGACGTAGTTCTTCGGAATTCACTACTGAATTCATATGGCTGACTGGCGACCAGACACTGTCAATCAGCGCGTCCATTTCTTCCATCGGATGCACTAATGTTTCCCATGTTGGCTCTGACAGCGTACTTAAAATAGTGTCGATCTTATTGCGAGCAGTGCTCAACGCATGATCAATTGCGGGCTCAACATGCTCGGCTTTTATTGCGGAAAATGGCGGTAAACGGTGATTTTCCAATAATGGGTTGCTCATAATTATGTCCTGATTAAGTTCGGTATCGCCCGCGGTATGGCGTGTGAGGTTACTGTCATGGTAACGCAACAAAACGGTCATCACACTGCAATATCATATAGATAAGGTTCGCTCAGAATTTTAAGTGAATGAGTGCCTTATGCAAACACAACTAAGTCACAAGCAAAAGCTGAAAGTTCGCACCGTGTTCATTTCGGATATTCATCTTGGCTTCCGAGGCTGCAGTGCAGAACTCCTCCTTAACTTTTTACATAATGTGGAATGCGAATATCTTTATCTGGTCGGCGATATTATCGATGTCTGGGAAATGAAAAAGCGCATGTACTGGCCTCAGGAACATAATAACGTCGTTCGTACGTTGCTGGGTAAAGCCAAGCATAATACTAAAGTGATCTTTGTGCCCGGCAATCATGATGAGATTTTGCGGGATTACGATGGTGCTGTATTTGGCAACGTCGAAATCCACAACGAAATCATTCATACCACTGCTGACAAACGAAAATTGCTGATTATTCACGGTGATCAATTTGATAGCGTGGTGAAAATATCGCCGATGCTGGCTAAAATCGGTAGCCGGCTGTATGAGTTTTTACTTAGAGCCAATCGCTGGGTAAATTATTTCCGTCGTAAAATGGGCTTTACTTATTGGTCACTGGCGGCATTTTTGAAACACAAAGTAAAAAATGCAGTGCAATACATCAGTAATTTTGAAGAAGCGGTGGCACATGAAGCGGCTAAACAGGGTGTCGATGGCGTAGTCTGTGGTCATATTCACCGTGCCGAAATTACCCGTATTCAGAATATCGATTATTACAACTGTGGCGACTGGGTAGAAAGCTGCACGGCTTTGGTTGAGCATCCGAATGGTCAGATGGAAATTATTCCTTGGGCAGAACTATTTAACGAACAAGTTTTGATAGCAAAAGCCGCTTAATGAAATTAGTGATTGTGACTGATGCCTGGGAGCCTCAGGTCAATGGTGTTGTGCGCACCTTGGGTAAAACCCGTGATCATCTTTTAGAGATGGGCTATGAGGTGATCATGATTACCCCACTGAATTTTAAAACTATCCCTTGCCCTACATATCCGTCTATTCGCTTAGCTTTACTGCCTTATCGAAAACTTGCCAATATGTTGGAAAATTTGCGGGCAGATGCAGTGCACATCGCGACTGAAGGCCCGTTGGGAATGGCTGCAAGACGTTGGTGTTTACGCAATAACATCCGTTTTACCACCTCATTTCATACCCAATTTCCTGAGTACGTACGGCTGCGCTTACCCATACCATTGAGTTGGAGCTACGCTTGGTTACGCCGCTTTCATCGACCTGCGGTGCGAACCTTAGTACCCACCATTTCACAACAGCAACGTCTGCAGCAATATGGTTTTCAGGATGTATATGTGTGGGGTCGCGGGGTGGATACCCAAGTATTTAAGGCTGATATCGCCATTGAGTATGATTTGCCACATCCGATTTTTATCAACATGGGCCGGGTGGCCGTTGAAAAAAATATTGAAGCTTTTCTGGAGCTGCAGTTACCTGGCAGTAAAGTGGTGATTGGTGATGGCCCCGATTTAGAAATGCTGCAAAAACGTTATCCCAAAGTGTTGTTTACCGGTGCCAAATATGCCGAGGAACTTGCAGCTTATTTATCCGGCGGCGATGTATTTGTTTTTCCCAGTCAGACAGATACTTTTGGATTGGTCATTTTGGAAGCGATGGCTTGTGGGCTTCCTGTAGCTGCTTTTCCAGTGACGGGCCCGAAAGATATTGTCATTAAGGGCCAAACAGGAGAGCTCGACTGGGACCTGCAACAAGCGGCATTAAATGCGCTGAATCTGCAAAAAACTGACTGCATTACTTTTGCCCGTGAAAATAGCTGGCAGAAATGCAGCGAGGTTTTCGCCAGTTACATGTACAACAACAGTGTCACTAATCCCGTCAGAACGGCGCAAAAGCTCAGTCCAAAAGCTGAATAGTTATCAATAACGTGTTGCAAAGTGACAACGGCGTCATACTTTCTGGGTATTCATACAACAGACTACTTGATTAGCTTAGAACTGCCGTGAGATTATTCCTCATATATATACGTATTCAGGAATACCACAAATGTTCAAAGCAAAAGGTTTTTTCAGAATCAGCCTGATCAGCATGGTTGTTCTGTTCACAGGATGTGCAACTACACAAAATCCCGATGAACGTGATCCGTTCGAAAGTTACAACCGCGCCATGTACAAATTTAACGATACCGTTGACCGTGCCGTCTTGAAACCGGTAGCAAAAGGTTATGATGCCGTGGTTCCAGATGCCGTCAGTTGGGGTGTCAGCAACTTTTTCAGCAACCTGAATGATATTACTGTTGCCATCAACAGCTTACTGCAAGGCAAACTCAACCAAGCTGCCGATGATACTGGACGTTTTCTATTGAACAGTACGGTTGGTGTTGCCGGTATTTTTGATGTCGCAGGTCACGCCGGCAACAAAAAACGCAATGAAGATTTCGGCCAAACCCTAGGTGTTTGGGGCGTAGAACCAGGTCCATATGTAGTATTACCAATTTTTGGTCCACGTACCGTGCGTGATTCGTTTGGTTTAGTGGGTGATATGTTTACGGATCCGGTTATGTATGTTGAAGGTCCGGGTGCCCGCAATGCATTTCTTGGAACCCGTTTAGTTGATACCCGTGCCAATCTGCTCAAAACGCAACGTGTATTAAGTGAAGCGACTGACGATGAGTATGCTTATGTGCGCAACGCCTATCTGCAACGCCGTCAATATCTGGTTTACGATGGCAATCCGCCAGATGATGATGATTTCGATCTGTTTGATGATGAGTAATTCTTCATACCAATCGTTATAATAAAAAGAGCCGGATTTATTCCGGCTCTTTTTTTATTTTCACGACACCATCACCGGTTATGAAATGACTTCTTTATTATTTACCATCGCTATTATCTGTGGTTTTGCCCTGCTAATTTGGGGAGCAGATAGATTCATTGATGGCGCGGCCGGCATTGCCTCGAACCTGGGGGTTGCTCCGCTAATTGTTGGATTAACCATTGTTGGTTTTGGCACCTCTGCACCAGAAATGATGGTATCTGCCCTTGCCGCTTTTGACGGCGCCCCTGCATTAGGCATAGGCAATGCAATTGGTTCTAATATCACCAATATCGGACTGGTTTTGGGGATTACAATTGTCATCGCACCTTTGGCAGTTCATTCAGTTACGTTAAGACGCGAATTCCCGGTTTTAGTATTCATTATGTTCCTTGCCCTACTTTTATTGCTGTGGGATATGGAGCTGAATCGTATTGATGGCATTATTCTGTTTTCCGGGTTTCTTCTGACCTTGTGCGGCATGGCCTGGCTAGCCGTTAAAAGTGCACAAGACGATCCGCTGAAAATTGAATTCACCCAGGAATATGCCCAACCTAAATTACCGCTAAAAAAATCTATCATCGTTTTTTTTATAGGTCTAATTGCTCTGTTAGCGGGTTCAAAACTATTAGTTTGGGGGGCCACAGGAGTTGCGCAGTTACTAGGGATAAGTGATCTGGTAATAGGTTTAACAGTTGTCGCCATTGGCACCAGTCTGCCCGAATTAGCTGCCTGTATTTCTGCCGCATTAAAAAACGAGCACGATATTGCTGTGGGCAATATCCTGGGTTCAAATATCTTTAACCTGCTGGCAGTACTGGCGATGCCGGGACTGATTCAGCCATCTAAAGTCGATACATTGCTGCTAACACGTGATTTTAGCTTTATGATTGGGCTGACAATCGTACTTTATTTGTTTGCACGTTTTTGTTTGAAAGGCCGACTGGGACGTCCGATTGGTCTATTACTGCTCATGGTTTATGCAGGCTACATAAGTTTGCTGGCCTATCAAGGTATGCATATCGGTATATGAAGATTGATGCGGAAAAATTAAAACAACTTGCCCTGGCAGTCATCGATACAGAGCTGGAAGCCGTAATGTTATTACGGGATCGAATCAATGATGATTTTGTCCGCGCCTGTGAATACTTACTGCAATGTCAGGGACGAATCGTGGTAATTGGTATGGGTAAATCCGGCCATATCGGCAGTAAAATTGCCGCTACATTAGCCAGTACCGGCAGCCCTGCTTTTTTTGTTCATCCCGGCGAAGCCAGTCATGGTGATTTGGGCATGATTACCGATAAAGATGTGGTACTAGCGTTGTCAAACTCCGGCGAAACCGCCGAGATTCTGACCATTTTGCCTCTGATTAAACGTCTAGGCGTGCCGTTAATTACCATGAGCGGCCGGATGGATTCGACACTTTCATCATGTGCCGATGCGGTGATTAATGTCAGTGTGTTTAAAGAAGCGTGTCCACTTGGCTTAGCACCGACATCCAGCACGACGGTTGCATTAGTAATGGGCGATGCATTAGCGATTGCCTTATTGGAAACTCGTGGTTTTACCGTCGAGGATTTTGCGCTCTCTCACCCGGGCGGTAATCTTGGTCGACGTTTATTGCTACGGGTCAGCGATATCATGCATAACGGAACCGCTATACCCCAAGTCAATGAACAGGCATTATTGCGTGAAGCGCTGATTGAGATGTCCAATAAAAGTCTCGGTATGACAGCAGTGGTGGATAATGAAGGCAAGTTAGTAGGCATTTTCACCGATGGTGATTTGCGTCGTGTGTTGGCGCAGGAAGTAAATATTCTGACAGCCCCATTAAAAGATCATATGACACGTCATTGCAAAACCGGTCAGGCAGAGATGCTGGCTGCCGAAGCATTGCAGATGATGCAGCAATACAAAATCAACGGTCTGTTGATTACTGATAAACACAATAACTTAACTGGCGCACTGAATATGCACGATTTATTACGTGCAGGTGTGGTCTGATTTTCAGGAAAAAATGATGCAAGATATAGCGGCTCGCGCCAAACTAATTAAATTGGTTATTTTTGATGTCGATGGTGTACTCACCGATGGCAGCATTATTATTGGTGATGATGGTGAAGAATATAAAGCCTTCCACTCTCGTGACGGCCATGGCATGAAACTGCTGCAGTATACCGGTGTCGATATTGCTATCATTACCGGCCGCACTTCGAGAGTGGTTGAACATCGTATGCAAAGTCTGGGAATCAACCTTGTCTATCAAGGACAAAAAGTAAAATTGCCGGCGTTTGAAGAGCTACTGAAAACCCTCAAGTTAAAACCGGAACAATGTGCTTATGTAGGAGATGACTGGGTAGATTTATCCATCATGAGCCGGGTTGGTTTAGCGATTGCTGTTCAAGATGCTGATGCTGTTGTGAAAAAACACGCTCACTGGATCACCCCTTCAAAAGGTGGAAAAGGTGCGGCACGTGATGTTTGTGAATTAATAATGGAAGGACAGGGAACCCTGCAAGACCAAATTGAACGCCATTTTTAATATACCCACCTATCTCAAAATTGGCTTACTGCTATTGGCAGTGATCAGTTTATGGATGCTGTTTACCCGACCAGAACCGCCCAAACCAGAGGCATCTGTGCAATACAGCATTGATTTTGGCATGACCGACTTCAAACTCACCGTGATGGACATTAACGGTAAGCCATCTCGCGTGATCACCGGGGATACGCTTTATCACTATCCAGAAAATGATCGCACTGAAATTTTCAACCCGAATACTTTATTTATTGCGCAGCAAAACAATGATTGGATCATTGAATCGGACCACGCAGAAACACAGGGTGAAGGTGAGAACATTCTTCTCACTGGCAATGTTATTATTACTAACAAAGATCAACCGGAAATACAGTTGTTAACTGAGATTCTGAATCTGGATACAGTTCATAATACGGCGTATACCGATCAACCGGTGACTATGAAATCACCGCATGGCGATACCCATTCCGTCGGGTTTCATGCGGCTTTACAAGAAGAAACTATCAATCTGCACTCTAGGGTGAGAGGACAATACAATGCGCCACCTGTTAATTAATCTGCTTTGGGCTCTGACAGCAATCCCATCGATTGCCCTCGCCTTACCCAGCGATCGTGAACAACCCATCAATATCGAAGCAGATCATGCGCAGCTGGATGACCAGAGCGGGGTCACTCAATACAAGGGCAAGGCAATATTAACGCAGGGAACTTTACGTATCGAAGGTGATGTTATTACCTTCTTTTATGACGAAAACCGTGAACTGGAAAAAGCGATTGCAGAAGGCAATCTAGCTACTTACGAACAGGTACATAAAGAAGGCGACAAACC
>JAMDEF010000027.1 GCA_023488305.1 Gammaproteobacteria bacterium
ACCATCCATTTTTTGAAGGTAATAATTGCTATCGAAAGTCTCGATTAGATCATCTTCAGCACTTTTGCTGGAGTGAAGAGATCTCCGGTTATCTAGTGTCCAACTTATCCTTCCCTCCTTGGTCGGCGGGGATAATGGTAATGGAGATACATTTTTCAGATTTGTTAAGTCAACGAGTTTGTTCATCATTTCCGTCGATAGACGACACATTTTATCCCAGAGTGACCTTGAAAAAATGATGGGGAAATCAGAATCGATGACGACTTTAGAAAGCTCACCTCGTTCGAGATGCTGACTCGCTTTCTCAGTAGCTAAAAAGCGCTGATAGTTTTGTTGAGTGAAAATCTCTTCAACTTCTTGACTGCATGGATGACGCAAAGCAAATTCATTCCAAAGGGTAAATTCATCTAGGGATTTGCCAATGAATAGAAGGTTATTTCGACAAAACGAAAGAACATGAAAACAGTTCGAAGTGCTCGTAAATTCCTTTATTAACAATTTTCTCGCTTTACTCTGATAAGGCGGAAATGGATTTTGTTGGAAAGTGTTAATAAGGCTTTTAGCTTGATGAAGCACAGATCCTATTGACGTATTATCCCCATCCTCAGCCGGCAACATAAGAGTGAAGCTTCGATGTGGAAATCGTGTGGCTAAAATAATTTTGGCCAAAGGATGTAAATCACCGGACGTTTTTTCCAGTTTATATCGAGACCCCGATTGAGTTGTTGCTATCTGCGTTTCAATATCTAATGCAACCACCGGGGTACTTACCCTAGCTTGTTCCTTCTCTACATCAAATCCAGCAACAGACATCTCCGAACGGAACCTGACAAAGGCCCAATCTTCAAATTTTATAACCATCCCTACCGTCTCTTCTTCTTCCACTTCATTCTCCTAAACCACTCCAGCTGGAGAAGAGAATAATGAAGGTTGAGCTGATATGTCAAGAAATAAATATTTTATATATCATATACTTATTGCGTATTACTAATATGTTACATTATATTTCCTGGGTTATTTGTTTAACAGGTAGCAGTTACGTTTTTAAGAGATTTTGATACTTCTTTCCCCTAATTGAACCACTCTTGGCCATCGACTATGGATCTGGGCATCTTCGGGTTCAGGCTCCAATGTCACCACATAGACACGTCGCTCGTTGCCCTCTTTCGCTACCAAGCCTTGAATGTATTGTCCTTTCTGCAGGTCATACCAGTGACTGTGTCCCTCGAAGTCTTTTTCCATAAAACTCAGTACGGGTATTTTTACCGGCTTAGGAAAATAACGCTCCCACACACCCCCATAAATAGATTCAATTCTTGCCCAGCCGCCGATAGGTAAAAAACCTGGCTGCTTTTGTCTCCTTCCCCAAGGCAACAACTCTATTGAGCCATCTTTTTTAAGTACTGGCAGCATGGCTTTGGGATTAGGAAAATACATTCGCATGTACTCCTCGCCATATTGAAAGTGAGCTCCTCCACACATCAGATTGTTTTCCTATGACCTGTGGGCTTCCATGCAGGGGCTATTACATTTGGCATTTCACTTCGGCCAATCACAGGCATTGGCGCAACGGTAAATTCGCCATAGCGTTCATTAATCTTATCGATTGCCTGATTAATTTTTTCTCGTTTGATCTGATGAGTATTATCCAAAAACAGATCTTGCTGCCGGCACTCTGTTGGGCTTAAAGCAACTATTTGCACTTGCCGGGCTTCCTGATCTGCCCAGTGCTTTTGCATAAACTGCCGACCAAGCTCATAAATTACCTGGCCATCATCAGTCGTGTTATCAATTTTGAATTTGGTACCTAACCAGCCTTCTTCGGTTTTAATCCCGATAAAAAAATGATTCGACTGAAAGTTATGCCGGCGTAGTCGTGTACCCACTTTTTCTGCCATGTGCTGCAGATAAATTAAAACAGTTCTTAAATCACGGGTACCAGGGGGCATTACTTTGCCATGACCAATTGTTTTGGGTGCTTTCACCACGGTTGTGATCGGCTCAGGATCTTTGCCCTGAGCCATTAACCAAATTCGCCTGCCAGGGTTACCAAAACGTTGGGCCAATATGCCAATCGGCAACTTTTTCATATCGCCGCATTTATACACACCGTATTTGTTCAGAAAACTGCCAATGCCTTTGGCAATACCGCTAAGCTCGGTGACAGCTTCATCGGCGAGTCTTGCCTCAGCTTCCCAAGGCGCGATAATCGTTAATCCATCGGGCTTAACCAGCTTGGCTGCAAATTTCGCTGTAGTTCTATCCCCACTCACCCCTACGCTGCAGGTTAATCCAGAGGCATCACTCACCGTCTTTTTAACTAACTTGCCAATAGCCTCCGGTGTGCCTAATAAACTCTGACATTTCGTCACATCCAGAAACGCTTCATCAACCGAATAGATTTCGAGATCTGGCGTAATTTTTTCCAACGCCTGCATAATCAGGGTGGATTTCTCTACGTAACGATGTGGCCTACTGGGTGCCTGAATGAGTTCAGGACATAACTGTCTTGCTTCTTTGAGACGCATGCCAGTTTTCACACCATAAGCGCGCGCTTCATAAGAGCAGGTGATGATCGTGCTACCTAACTTGCCATTGGTAATAGCCACTGGCCGATTACGCCAAAATGGATTGTCCTGTTGCTCTACCTGAGCAAAGAAGCAATTCATGTCGACTAATATAATAACTCTATCCCAGAATTTAGCGCTTTCAGGAGGCATACTTACCTTTGGTTAAACCATCACATTAACGAGAATACATTGAGAAGAGAAAATATAGAGAATCGTACTTATTGAATCAATAGGTATTTTGTAAAGCACTGTCTCACCCCGTTACAGACACAAATTCAAAAAATGGATGAGTGGAAACGGCGGAAAAACAGAATCGAGTTATTGATATTTAACAGACAGCGGTTGGGCGAAGTCATTTACGCAAGAGAGGTAAATAAATGAAGTTAAGAAATGTACCAGTAGTCACACCAAACCATTAATGGCCCGCTGGCTGAAGAAAGGCAAGGTACTTACAGAAGAATAACTTTCTATTTCCAACATATGAATTGAAGGCGATCATATTAGTAAGCATGATGGATGGTGTTGCTCGCAGAGCGATAGTCTTCCTGTTAAGGAAGAATTATGGACTATCATTTAATTTTACTACCACCAATCTCGTTATATTTATTTACTCATAGCCTTAGCTTCTTCTTCGATTGTATTGAGATTAGTTGGATAAGGATTAGATTTAAGTGTTTCTGCCAAGTGAAGAATATTGTGAACCATCAATAACGTCATATTGTTAGTAAAAAAGTGTTTATCACCTTCAGCTTCGATGTAACTCGGACCTGGCCCTGCCTCCCCAACATAATAAGTAAAAGCATTAACGGGTAAAGTGAATCCTTGTTCGGACAAATCTAAAAGCAGGCTGGCAGCCGCGTTTTTTGCACCATCTTCATTTCCATCCACCATAACGCCGCCTATTTTGTTATAAGTGGGGTACTGGCCATCCGATTTATTACCTTCACTCATTACACCATCTAATCTTTCTACCACTTTTTTAGCAATTGAACTTCGATCTCCACGCCACACGGGTGTTGCAATAATAAAAATGTCACAGGCTTTTATCTTTTTAAGAATTTTAGGCCACTCGTCATCACCCTTTTCATCAGATGAAACCCCATAACTCACATTAAAATCAACGACCCTAATTGTTTCGGTTTTAACTTTTAATTTCTTAAATGTATCACTGGCAACTTTAATAAACGCATCAGTATTTGATGTTGCCGGAGATTTCTTTAATGTACAGTTTAGAAATACCACATTAAGTTGGTCTTGCTTTTTCATCATCATCTCCAGTAAGGATTAGCGTGAAAAGATACTTACTTCCATCTTCTGTTTAATTTATTCTAATAAAGCGACTTCTAACCACTCTTTGTGGCGGCGTTCGTCAGCCAAGTGATCCATTAAAATAGCTTGGATAGGTGGCCGATAACCTTTACCAACTTCTTTTTCATAAGTTTTGTTGGTCACTTCTTCGTTCATTAGCATGGCTTTAAGGATAGCTTCATCACCACCCAATTCAGCGATGATCACTTTGCCTTTGGTCAGAATGACTTTCATATCGGTACCATCCGCAGGGGCACCACCTTCCTGACTCACCAATTGGCTCAACGTAGCAATATGATTTTCATGATCTTGCATAAAGATGGCTAACTGATCTTTATAGTTTATATCTTCGAGCCTATCGATAGCCGCTTGATAGGCTGCAATCGCGTCATAATCTAGTTCAATAAGATCATTCAGATTTTTTATAACAACTTTTGAATCAAATATCTCTGTCATAGCATGGCCTCATATAGTAATAAGAAACCGCAAAAGATTTACTAATCACAAGATTCAGTAATTCCTTTTAAGGCTTGACCTACTGCCTCTGCTGATAGGTGTTGAGCCATATCACCAATACTGACAATCCCGGTTATTTGATTATCACTATTCACAACTGGCATGCGCTGGACATGCTCTTCATTCATATGATTAGCTACTTCATCAACTGTGTGTTCTTCATGACAAGAGAGGAAATTGGGGGTCATGATTTCCTGCACTGCCGTAGTATCAATTTCTAGTCTTTCCGCTATTCCACGCACCACAATATCCCGATCGGTTATCGATCCAATAAATTCGTCATTCTCAGCAATCACCAAAAAACCAGTATTTTCTTTCTGCATTAATTCGGCTGCTTCTTGGAGGCTGGTTGTGCGGGTGATTGTTTCCACGTTTGAATTCATAATTTCTTTGATATTCATTAAATTTCCCCCATCAAATTTTGCCACTGATAAGGTTCAGCAAGTGATGTGCCAAAACTGAATAATTTGATCACGACATATTTAAAGGCTTTTCACTAATGATTAGGTAACGTGATTAGAGATAACGATCTGGGCTGTATAAAAATTACACAGATAGAATATAAATTTATTATTGGGGGGAGGATTGCAAATTAGTTTTGGTTATGTTGGAAATTAGCTTTTATAGAAATTACATTCCTATACACAATCAGATATTTTAGGATAAGATTGCTGTATTTCTGGCCTTGTAAAGAAATAATTTATTTGATTGCATGTTAAGTTTTAACTTTTTAATTACTTACATATAACTAATTGCGTGAGGATTAAATTTGATTTAAAGAATAACGTCGTATGCCATTAATCTGTCAGTTTCAACTTTGACAACTTGGTAGCATTCACATGTACGTTTTTCTAATCCACTGCGATCCAACACAGTAATTTTGCCACGAAAATACTGAATTAACCCATCTCTCTGTAGACGCCCAGCAGCTTCGGTAACCCCTTCACGACGGACACCCAACATATTGGAAATGAGTTCTTGTGTCATAGAAAGGTCATCTGAAGGTAAACGATCAACACTTAATAATAACCATCGGCATAATTGCTGTTCCACCGAATGATGACGGTTACAGAATGCCGTTTGTGATATTTGAGTCATCAGTGACTGTACATAGCGCAATAATAAACGCTGTAATTTTTCCGCTCGTAAAAATTCCTTTTTCAATACTTGCCCAGACAATCGATAAGCATAACCAGCGCTTTGCACCACAGCCCAACTGCAGGTTTCGCCTCCCATAAAAAATGAGATGCCTATAATTCCCTCCTTGCCGACAACGGCAATTTCAGTTGAAGCGCCATTTTCCATTACTTGTAATAAAGAAACCATTGCGGTTGTCGGAAAATACACATACTTAGTCTTTTTATCAGGTGAATAAAGTTCATCCCCTAATGTCATCTTTACTATCTCTAGATTCGGAAGGATGCGTTTACGTTCTTCATTTGTCAAAGCAGCAAGAAGAATATTAGTACTGGGATCTTGTTCTAAGTTCATAACACGCTACCTCAACAAGTATCTGTTTGTTCACGCTAATCTCGACTGTTTTTTTCTAGTAATCCTTGGTTAACGGCGTAATTTGTTTGCAACCCATTTACTGTAATAGTTAGCAAGTCGAAACAGAGCATTCAAATGTTTTTAAATCAATAATCAATGGTATATGGAGAAATAATTTTAAAAAAAGTCAGACATCATTTTTCAATTGGTCAATGCCTCAATCAATTTAGATTTAGACATGCTACTGCGACCTGGGACTTCCTTCACCTGAGCCATTTCATAAAGTTCGGCCTTGCTTTTTGATTTGAGATCGCTCGTTGTTGGATGACGGTTACTTTGCTTTGAGGTAGCTGAACGAGCACGAAGCTTGCCTTGCAAACGCTCTTTGAGAACCTCCATCAGATCTACCACATTCGTTGAACTTTCTTCGACTTCCTCTTCGTCCTTATTAGCCTGCACAATATCGGTACCGGAACGCAGTTTCTTGTCGGCAAGTTTAATGATACGGGCACTACGTTGATCCTTGAGTTTAGTCTGATCCAATGTTTTGGTTTTTAATCCCTTAATGGCTTGTGTGAAATGCTTCACTTCGGCGGCATCTACTGATTTCCTTTCAGGTAAACCAATGGCTTTCGGACTGCGAAGTTCGTCAGCAAAACGTAGTGTCTCTGCGCGTAAGATCCCCCGTTCTGCAATGATCGCACACAAATATTCCTTTCCCCGCATCACAAAGGTTGCGATGCCAGCACGATCTTCCTGCATCAAAATCTCGGCGAGAAGTCGATAAGCTTTTGTGGAGCCACCATTAGGAACCAGGAAGTACGCTCGCTCAAAATACAACGGACTTAGTGTATTCAAATCTACGAAAAGTTTGAGATCTATCTCACGGGATTTTTCCGGATCGAGTGCCTCAAGCTCATCGTCCTCGATGATGACAAAACGATCTTTTTCTATTTCATAACCACGTACTAGGTTTTTAGCATCAAGCGGCTTGCTGTTGTCCGAGCCGAAAAATCGACGTTTGAGTAAATTACCTTTGGCATCAACCATTCGTAATCGAAGCGTTGTGCCACGGCTCGCAGGAAATAGACTGACGGGAACGCTCACCAGCCCAAAGGTGACGACACCAGACCAGAATGGCTTCAGGATTTCGGTTTCTTCGGTAGGTTCTTCTGCCATAACTCGACCTCACGCGCTCTTTTTTAAAGACTTTAGGCTCGCTTGTAAAGCGCTCCCTAAATCATCGTTGGGTTTCTTGGATGATGGTTTGACCAACTTCAGCCGTGGTCCACCTTTTGCTTTTGACTCAACCAGTTTTAACACTCGCTCGCGATAGGCATCATGAAAAGCAGACAAGTCCAATTCATCTTCTAACATGCCAATTAACTGACGAGCCATCTCTAGCTCTTTAGGGTTCAGATCTGCTCCACCGGGTGCAACTAAATCCTCTATTGCGACAACTTCATCAGCATGCTTCAGAGAAATAAGTACTGGGTAGCCCTGATGGAGCCGGAGCGCTCCCATATACGTTTTTCCACGCATAACCCAACGCACGAGTCCATGCATCGCACTACTCTCAATGGCTTCTATAAAAGCAAAGTAGGCTGTGCTATTGCCGTCAGGACCAAGGTAGTAAGGCCGATCGTACCAACGGTGATCAATCTGTTCTGATGGCAGAAAGGCCACAATCTCAATGCCGCGTGATGGTTCCGGATCCAGTGCATCGAGCTCAGTCGTTTCAAGGATGGCACGGTCGCCGTTGTCTGCCACGTAAGCTCGGCGCGTTTTATCATGCGGCACTATTTTTCCAGTTTCAGGGTTAACCATGGCTCCTTTTACCGGTTGTTTATCCTTGCGGCTAAGAATACGAAAATGAATATTTCGATCCTCAATCGCGGAATAAAGTTTTACCGGCACCTGATATTTGCCACATTGAATAACTGCTTTCCAGATCGCGCGTGCTGCCATCACATGTCTCCTGATTTTTTGTGGCAAATGGGACAACTAGGTTCGCTGTCTATATCGAGGACCATGCATACGGCACACACTTGTGCGTCACAAGCTCTGCAGTAATACATCGCTTCAACATGATGCGGCTGCTCACACCAGGGACAGAGCGCTGGACCTGGCGCCATCCACCAACCGGCTTCAGATCCTGGTTCGTCGTTGTCATTATGCATATTCATAGCCCCACTGCTTTTCGCATTCGCGGAGTAATCGCAACTTGCGAATCATAAAAATCAGCCCAAGGATCTTCTTTGAGATGTGCAAGGCGCCGTCGCAAGTTAGTGACTGAATACTGATCGGGACGCAAGGATGAAGTCAATTCATCCCATCTGATTGGCACCGCCACCGGTGCTCCAGATCTTGCCCGAGTTGAATAGCTAGCAACTGCGGTCGCACCACGGCCATTACGCAGATAATCGATAAAGATTTTATGCTGACGCTGGGCTTTGGGAAGTTTCGTGGTGAGTTGAGACGGCGCGTCAGCTGCATGTTGCTCAGAAACGGCTTTAGCGAAAGCCTTTACACCGTCCCAATCCGTTGTCGGACGCAGTGGGACCACCACATGCAGCCCCTTGCCACCTGTCGTGCGGACAAATGCATTGAAACCGAGCTTTTCGAGTCGTTCACGCAGCTCTCTAGTAACTTTAAGAATATCTTCCCACTGCACACCGGGGGATGGATCGAGATCGAAAATCATCTGATCCGGATGCTCTGTATCCGTTATCAAGCTACCAAAAGGATGGAATTCGAGTACTCCCGACTGTACCAAAGCTATGACATGTTTAATCGACTGAACATAAGCATAAGGTTTGGCACCTTTACTTTGTCTAAAATCCTGCCGCGGTACTCTACTAGCTTGACTCGCGAGCAGATGTTTCTGGAAAAAACATTCCTGTTCTCTTCCATCCGGACATCTGACCAAGGAAAGTAAACGATTAGCAATCATCGGCATCAACCAGTCTTGGATGTCGGCGTAGAATTGCGCGACTTCGATTTTGGTGAGGCCAATATCCGGATAAACAACGCGATCAGGATGTGTGATACGGATTCCCTCCACCACATCGTCGCCTCGCGTGGAAGTCGATGAGACTCGCTTGGGAGAAACTCTGACATCAGAAGCCTTATTCGCAACGTGGGCAGTTGCGGCACCCATAACGACCTCTTTGGCATTTCGGTCCTCGCGGACTCCACGAAATATTGGATGGCGTAAACGTCCTTCTCGCGTCTCATCGCTGAACTCAACGTCGACGACTAGCTGGGGAGTCGCCCATGTAACACCTTTCGCATCGGGCACATTGTCTGCAAAAGGAGATGTTTGTCTTTTAGCTTTGGTCAGAACACCGAGCAAGTGCTTCAACTGTTTATCGCTGAAACCTGTACCGACACGCCCACGGTAACGAAGCGCATTACCCTCCCAACTACCAAGTAACAAGGCCCCGAATCCTTTACGCAAGCCCGAGGGCGGAGTAAATCCGCCGACCACAAATTCACCATCTTGTGAGTCTTTAATTTTCAGCCACGCATTGCTACGCCGACTGGAGTACTGAGCATTAGCAAGCTTCGCCACGGTGCCTTCCAGACCAAGTTCGCAAGCGTGTTCGAAGAACTCTCGTCCTAATCCAATAACGTGATCGGAGTACTGTATTAACGAGCCGGGAACTGCAAGGTCACTTTGCTGCAAAAGAGTCTTTAATGCAGCTTTACGGTCAAGAAGTGTTGCTGCCGTCAAATCGTATCCATCTAGATACATCAGGTCGAATAGGTGCAAGACCAGCGAGCCGGTATTTTTTGCACTGACCAGATCCTGCAGTTCTGCGAAGCTGGATATGCCATCCTTATCCATTGCAACCATCTCACCATCGAGAATCGCATCTTTCACCTTAAGAGCTTCTAGTTGCTGCACCTGTGCAGCAAAGCGTCCAGTCCAATTGAGGCCGTTACGTGTGAGTAATCGAATTTTTCCTCCAGCGATATGAACGATCATACGGTAACCGTCGAACTTGATTTCATGAACCCATTCATCGCCCTCTGGAGCCACTTCTGCTGCCGTGGCGAGCTGAGGCGCATAGCTCGCTGGTAAAGATTGAGGCCTAGCACCTGGAATGTTTGAAGGCGATAGTGGTATAAAGTCGCTCGACATAGTTTCGGTTTGATCGAATGGGAGGGCCTTGGCTATCTCATCCATAGTTCTGCCGCTAAGGATACTAAGATCGTGCGCATCAGCAGCACTGACATCATTAGTACCACGCTTAATAAGCAGCCAATTGGTAGCTGGTCTGCCGGAGGCAACACCACTTCTCACCAGTGTCCACGCCCCCTTCAATTTGCCCCCGTCAAGGGTGAAGTCAATGCGGTCGCCATTGCTTTTACCGGTGACCTCCCAGGTCCCTTCATCCCAAAGCATAATAGTGCCGCCACCATATTGCCCCTTTGGGATGGTCCCTTCAAACGTCCCATAGTCAATGGGATGATCCTCGACCTCTACTGCCAAACGCTTTTCGCCACGTTTAAGACTCGGGCCTTTGGGTAACGCCCAACTACGCAGAACTCCTCCCTCCTCTAGCCGCAAATCATAATGAAGATGACTCGCTTTGTGCTTGTGCATCACGTAGCGCTGGCCTTGAGAAGGTAATGTATCGCCCTTGGGTTCCGCCGTAACTTCAAAGTTACGTTTGCGACGGTAAGTGGTCAGCGAGCGTTTTACAGTATTACTCATGATGCTGTATTCGCTTTGTACCCATCATCAAGGTAATGCCTGTCCAGAAATACAGACCAATCTATGTGCAACACAGTGGGCATACGTCTAACCATCCGATTCCCTTCCAGTAATAACTGACAAGTTATTAAAAAATACGGGGAATTATTATTAAGAACATTAACTTACATTAATGTTTATCCAATACTGTTAATCATAAACGGTATTGGGTAGCGAGTTGACGCATGAAAGATCTAACTTACACTTCTAAATTAGAATATTGGTCTTTGTTGGGATGCTCAGATTCATGGCATGTGTAGTAGACAAATTAAAAATTGAATAATATTTATTTAATTATATGTGGGCACATTCAAAATATAGACTCGTTTTTACTTAACAATCCAGTTGCATGCTATTACCATCAAAAGATATTGGTAATTTAGAAGTGTAAGTTAGATCTTTCATGCGTCAACTCGCTACCCAATACCGTTTATGATTAACAGT
>JAMDEF010000060.1 GCA_023488305.1 Gammaproteobacteria bacterium
AATTACTATAAATATTGAGATGCTTTTGCTTTATGTAACACTTCGATTAGCAATGCATCGGCATGAATAATCAGAATAATTTCTTAGATGTTTGTTGCGTACTTAAATTTTATAAAAGTCATAATTTTCGCCTTTAAAGTAAGTAGACGACATTTCAATCCAAAAGTACGTTGAATTAATAATTAGAACATTAACTTACATTAAATTTAATTGAATACTAATCCTGTTGAGTAAGCTGACATATATCGATATCGAAAAAGTCGTTTATTGGGCATGGGATTAACAATTGACTACATTCAGATTGATTTCAAAAATCTGCTGATTATCGACTTCAGGAAAATAAGCAGGCTGTTGGTGCATCAAAACAATTAGTATTTTATCCTGCCACTGCGGATACAAACGATGCCAGATACGTACTGCCATTTCTGCATCAATACCGTTAAACGGTTCATCCAGCAGAATCAGTTTCGGGTTTCTCAATAATAATCGTGCCAGACAAATTCGGCGGGCCTGACCACCTGATAGTTGGCTGCCGGTATCACCCAGCCAGCTGTGTAATCCAACTGGTAATTGTTTGGCCCAATCATCCAGCTCGACCAAGTCCAAAGCATCCCAAAGCTGTTGTTCGTCGACTTCATCCAGTCCCAGAGTCAGATTGCTATATAAAGTCGCGGCGATGATGCTGTTTTGCTGCGTCAGATAGCCAATCTGCTTATGCCAGGCCTGTGTTTGCTCTGTACGTAGTGGAATGCCGTTAATCAGCAACTGATAAGGCGTTGTAAATGAATCCGGTATTTCCAGTCCCGCCAGTATGTTGGCGACTGTGGATTTTCCACTTCCAGATCGGCCGGTTATAAGCAAATATTGTCCGGGGTGTAATTCAAATGCCATAGCAGTATCGATAGTGCTGATCACTTTTGGATGATCAGCCAGCATCATTGACAGTCGCTCAATATCTTCCATCGGCATTTTCTCTGTAATCTTATGTTCGGCTAAAGGTTGCAGACGTTCTGCTGCATAACAGGTTCTACCCCACTGCCCTAACTGCCCCGGCAGGTTTTGCAGTAACTCGCCCAAACCAAATACAGCGAATACCAGCATAACCGCAACCGGTCCACTGAAAATGGCATTCTGATAGGCCCACATTGCTGCCAGCGCCACGCCTATCACCAACAGCCCATGACAGATACTGACCATTAACTGTGCATTGGCAATCTGTTGATTCAGCTTTAATTGTGCCCTACCAATCTCACCAAGCGACTGCAGCAGTCGCGTTTGATGAGCTTCGTTTAAATGCGCGGCTTGTAACTCCAGCTGGCCTTGTAAATGTTCAATCGTCGGCAATCGTGCCTCGTTAATTTGCTCGACATAAAAGCGACTGATTTGAGTTGTTTTATGGGTTAACAGACTGAAGTAGAAAATGCCTGATATCAGTGTGATAATACCGAATATCATCCCGAGTGTGAGTGAGAAAAAACTCATAAATAAGGCCAGCAATAATACGCTGCCTATTGCTGTCATTGGGGGTAATAACAACCGTAGTACAAGACTATCAAGATTATCCAGATCGGCGGTTAAACGGCTCAGCCATTCGCTGTCCTGGGTGTTTCGCAGTTGTTGAACCGGTAAATCCAGTAATCCGGAAAATAGCGTGCCCCTGAAACCAGCAATAACCCGCAACACTAAATCGTGATTATGCAGACGTTCAAAATAGCGCCCTACTGTTCGGCTTAAGGCAAAAAACCGGATGCCGCCACCCGGCCGATAAATATCCAGCATCACCGCACTGCCCGCCGTAATTGCCAGACCGGTTATCGCCGTAGCGGTAATCAACCAGCCAGACAAGGCCAACAGTCCCATCGCTGAAACAACGGTTAATAACGCCAGAAGTAAACCAACTATTAAGCGTTTTTTCTGATGTTCCAATACTTTTCCAAGCCAGAATCTAATCGGTGAAACTGTATTTGGTCGAGGACTCAACATGATCAGTCATCCCCTTTAAACTTAAAATGGAGCTGCTGATCGGCAAGCGCTAATACCTCTTTATCATGGCTTGATATCACTAAAATACACTGTGGTTTTAACTCTGCCAGGGCGGCCAAAACATACTGCCGACTCTCGGCATCCAGGCTGCCCGTCGGTTCATCAAGCAACAATAAAGGTGCAGGCGAAAGTATTACCCTTGCTAGAACCAGTCGCTGTAACTGACCACCAGAAAGTCCTTCACCATGCTCATTAAGTTTTCTATCTAAGCCATTGTCTCTATTTGAAATTAAGGTTTCCAAACCCAGTTGAATCAATGCCTTTTGCATTGCTTGTTCAGTGGCTTGTGGGGCCAGCACTGATAGGTTATCGGCCCAACTGCCGTTAATGATCCAGGGCTTTTGTGGCAGATAACGAATCGCTGTTTTAGTGATTGGCTGGTTATTTAATAGCAGCTCACCGGACAACGGTGGCAGATAACCTGCCAGGGTATGCAATAAGGTGGTTTTGCCACTTCCGGAAGGGCCACTAATCACCAGACACTGCCCTGTGGTTAAATCAATGTTTAAAGGCCCCTGCAATTTTTCATTGGCGTTATAACCGATAGAGAGATTCGTGGTGATCAACTTGGATAACGTTGAATTAGATTGTTGTTCTGATATGACATCTGCAGGAAGGTTTTTAGTTGTGTCTGACTGATCCAGATATGTGGCAATTTGAGTAGCCGCTGCCAAAGCAGCAGCCCGATCATGATAGAACTGGGAGAGATTTCGTAGTGGCTGAAAAAACTCCGGTGCCAGCAGCAAAATAAATAAACCACTGAATAACGTGATATCAGCCGACGGACCCCAGCTAATCGCGCCAAATAAGGCAAAGCCGATATATATAGCAATAGCGGCAATGGCCACACTGGTAAAAAACTCTAAAACGGCTGACGATAAAAACGCCAGTTTCAGTGTTTTCATCACCACTTGTCGGTAATCCTCACTACGAGAGTTCACATCAGTTAATACGGCAAACTCGGCAGCAAACAGTTTTAACGTGGTGAGATGTTTGACCCGATCCAGAAAATGTCCGGCCAGACGCTGGCGTTGGTTGAAAAATCGCTGATTGATGCTTTCAGCGCCCATCCCAACTAAAACCATAAACAAGGGAATCAATGGCGCTGCCAACAATAAAAATAATGCAGCTAGCCAGTTGTAATACAACACAATCAACACGATGAATAGTGGCGTGAGTAGTGCCAATAATTGCTGTGGCCAGAATCTGGCGAAATAGCCATCCATCGCCTCGACATCTTCGATTAACTGGCTGGCTGCTGAGCCGGGAGAGCGTTGGCTATGTTGCAACGCGCTGATTTGACACCACCTGAAAAGGATATGATTTCGTAACGCCTCACGTGCATGCAAACTTGCCAGCTGAGCGTAATGTTCCTGAGCTCTGACCAGCACTGCTCTTAAAATAAGTGCCAGTACCATCAGGCCAACAATTAGGGATTGTTCAACCAGCGACTGCTGTTGAATAAGTACTGCATAGGATAATCGTGCCAGTGCATACCACTGCACAATCATCGCAATCGATGCCATAACGCCCAGCAACACCGCCAGATACAACCGGCGGTGTTGCTGCTGCGTCAGATTTTTGAGTAATAAACGTCCGGCATTGATCAGGGATTTATCATGCATTCGCTAATGATAACCGCCTTTTACCTTGCCGCGGAAAATCCAGTATGACCAGGCGATATAACCCAGCACAAATGGAATAACAAACAGGAAACCCAACAACAGGAACAGTTGTGATTCATAGGCCGAAGCCGCATCCCAAAGTGTGTAATCCGGCGGTACCAGGTAAGGCCATTTACTTGCCAGCAATCCCAAATAGGTGAATAAAAATAAGCCCATGGTTGCCACAAACGGTAAGCCTTCTTGCTGTTTTTTCACTGAGCTATAAATAAGATAGGCGCAGTAAAGTGCTAAAAGTGGTAAAAACCAAATGACTGAGAAACCATGGAACCAACGCTCCATCACACCTGCGTCCACAAATGGCGTATAGATACTGATGATGGCAAACACTAACAATACCAACACTAACAGGCGAAGCGTCACCCGATACGCCCATTGCTGAAGTTCACCCTCGGTTTTCATAATTAACCAGGTACTGCCTAATAACGCATAACCCGCCACTAGACCCAAACCGGTAATAACAGTGAAAGGTGTTAACCAATCAAATGGCCCCCCGACATAGACAAAGTTATTAGTTGCAAAACCCTGCACATAGGCACCAACCACCGCGCCCTGAGCAAATGTAGCAACGAAGGAGCCGCCGGCAAATGCCCAGTCCCATATATAACGAGTTGTATTTGCCTTAAAGCGAAATTCAAATGCCACACCGCGAAAAATCAAACCGGCCAGCATCAGAAACACACCTATATATAAAGCAGGCAGAAATACCGAATATACCAACGGGAATGCCCCTAACAACCCCGCACCGCCCATTACCAGCCATGTTTCATTACCATCCCATACCGGTGCTACAGAGTTCATCATAATGTCGCGTGAGTGATCATCCGGGGCGAAGGGATACAGAATGCCCTGCCCCAGATCAAAACCATCCATCAACACATACATCATCACAGAAAAGCCAATAATGCCGGCCCAGATAATCACTAAATCAAATGGCTGTTCCATCATAGACCTCCGTCTAAATTGGCATTGGCGGCGGATATCGGCCGTTGGGCTTTTTCAACATCAGAGTCAGTTTGTTCAGCATTAGCTGTTTCCAGTCCACCGCGGAACACACTCATCAGATAAAACACCCCGGCACTGAACACCATGGCATAGACAAGCACGTAACCAATCAAAGTAAATAACGCCATGCCACCGGTAAGCGATGGGGTTAATCCTTGTGCATGGGTCATCTGTTCGTAGATTAACCAGGGTGCCCTGCCGGTTTCAGTAACAATCCAACCAGATAACACCGCGATAAACGGTGACAGACTCATCACTCTTAACCCGTTAAGGAAAGGTTTACTTTCAAGATAGCGATCGCCTCTGCGTAACCAGAGTCCTGCCAGGCCAAATAACGCCATCAGCATGCCCATTGCCACCATCACCCTGAAGGCCCAGAACACAATAAATACTGGTGGTTGCATTTCGGGAGTGACTTCATTTAAACCCGGTACTTCACCATCCCAATCATGGGTCAGGATAAAGCTCGCCAGTTTGGGGATTTTGATTTCAAAATGATTTTGTTGATTCTCTTGATCCGGCAAAGCAAATAACAGCAACGGCACACCAGTTCCTGTCTCCCAATTACCTTCCATCGCAGCTACTTTCATCGGCTGATGTTTGAGCGTATTCAAACCATGAAAATCACCGATCAACACTTGAGTTGGTGCCAAAATCAATATCAGCCATAACGAAATAGACAATGCTTTTTTATTAGCTGCCAATTCACGTTTTTGCATGATGAACCAGGCTGTAACCCCGGCAACCACAAATGAGGCCGTTAAAAATGACGCCACTGCCATATGCAGGAAGCGATAACCAAATGAAGGATTAAAAATCGCATCGCGCCATGAAACAACGTAATAAAGGCCATCACGTAACACCAGACCATCCGGTGTATGCATCAACGAGTTGGCGGCCAATATCCAGAAAGAAGAGATAAAGGTGCCAAGAGCCACCATCATCGCGGCAAATAAATGCACGCCTTGCGGGACTTTATCGCGACCAAATAACAAAACACCCAGAAATGCGGCTTCTAAAAAGAATGCAGTAATAACCTCGTAGCTTAGTACCGGCCCGAGGAAATTAGCGGTTGAGTAGGAAAAATTACTCCAGTTGGTGCCAAACTGGAATGACATAACGATGCCCGACACCACACCCATGCCAAACACTACGGCAAAAACCTGAATCCAGAACTTCGAAAGTCGCTGCCAAAGTGGATTGCCGGTCTTTAATGACAAGGCTTCCAATACTGCAATGAAACTTGCTAAACCTATGGTAAAGACGGGAAAGATGGCATGAAAACACACCACGAACGCAAACTGAATTCGTGACAGTAAGAGCGGATCGAGTTCCATGGCGACTCCAGTTTAATAATGCTGCAGACAGATCTGATAACACGCACAGCTTAAGCTACGTTTACATTCAAATTTTCAGACTCAAAATAGCATAAGAAGTGCGACGCAAAATTGATTGGGATCAACTTTTTTTCAGTTACGCCAGTAAACTGCACTTAAACATAGGTTAAGCAAGCCGAGTAATGAATTGTTTATCCTGACAGTTGTCATGGTTATATAGGACATTGTTATCAACAAGGTCTTTTGTTATTGATTTAGGAATGATATATCCGCTGACATCAGCGTTTAACCTGAATCAAATTTGTCTCTCAGGAGGAAGCAATATGGAAGTAGAAATTCAAGATGAAAAACATACTGGTCGTGTAGCTGCCGTCTATAACAATGAAGCGGCGGCTAAAGCGGCCAAACAAAAACTCATCGACAATGGTATTGCCCCCGGCATCATTAATATTGTTAGACCTGATGACAGCAATATCAGTAAAAAAATTGAACCCGATAGCCATGGCATTGTCAAAACCATCGTTAAATCACATGGTTGGTTAGGTTTAATTGGGATGATTGTCGGTATCTTAATAGCGACGATTTTAGTGACCAGCGGGCCGGAAATGACTCAGTCCAGCCCAATGTTTACTTATCTTGTATTTATCTTTTTTGGTTTAATTTTCGGCATGATGCTGGCGGGTTTGATTTCAATTCGTCCGGATCATGATCCACTGATAACCAAAACTATTGAAACCAGTCAGGAACATCGTTGGACAGTCGTTGTGCAAACAGACGATCAAGATGATATCGATTTGGTTAAAGAATTATTGGAAAATTCTGCCGTTTCAACGAGCGAAACGCTCTAACTTTTGGTATTTTCATCTCCCAACGAGTCGATACTTTCCGGCTCGTTGAGGAGAATGACCACAAGTTGTTCTCATATACCCACCACAATAAAAAAATAATTTATTTTTTCACCAAATTGGATCCCTTTCGGTGATCGCGCATGGCGTCTCAGTTACCGCCCGATCACCCTAAAGTTATCCACATCTAATGCACAATTTATGTGCAACTTATCCCCTTGCTAAGACTTCAAAAACACATTATCTTGTGGTTCAATCACGTTGCGACCACAATTTGTTGTGGTTTGCCGTTTATTAAGTCTTACCACACAATGCAGGGAAAATCACTATGGCGAGCGAAGCAGAAAACTACATCCAACCCTCCTCCGAAACCGGTTACAAAGTTATCCGTCGTAACGGCAAGGTCACCGAATTTAATAGCAGCAAAATTGCTGTTGCCTTAACCAAAGCCTTCCTGGCGGTTGAAGGTCAGGCTGCTAAAGATAGCCGACGTATTCACGAAACCGTTGCCGAACTCACCAGCCAAGTCAGTGAAAATCTGCTGCGTCGTTTAGACGATGGTGGCACCGTGCATATCGAAGATATTCAGGATCAGGTTGAACTCGCTTTGATGCGTGCCGGTGAATACAAAGTCGCCCGCTCGTATGTGGTTTACCGTGAACAACAATCACAAAAACGTGCTGAAGAAGAACGCAAGCACCCACAACCTGCCAACGAATCTACCCTGCACGTTACGTTAGCTGATGGCACTCGCCAGCCATTAGATATCGAACGTCTGCGCAACCTGATTGATGAAGCCTGTGAAGGCCTTGCTCAAGTAGATAATGCAGCCATCCTGCGTGATACCCAACGTAATATCTTTGATGGTGTGTCTGAAAAAGACGTCGAAAAAGCGCTGATCATGTCAGCCCGTACTTTTATCGAAAAAGATCCTGCCTACAGCACCCTGGCTGCTCGCCTGCTGATGGACAGCATCCGTCGTGAAGCGTTGAGTTTTGTTTACAAAACGCCTCGCCAGGCATCACAAGGTGAAATGGCAGAACAATATAAAGACTATTTCAAAACCTACGTTCGCACTGCCATTGAAAACGAACTGATCGATTCAGAGCTGGGTTTGTATGATCTGGAACGTCTGGGTAACGCTTTAAAACCAGAAAACGATTTCAGCTTTACTTACCTTGGCCTGCAAACGTTGTATGACCGTTACTTCATTCACTATGACGGTACTCGTTTTGAATTGCCACAAGCCTTTTATATGCGTGTCGCAATGGGTCTGGCGATTAATGAAATCGATCGTGAAGCCCGCGCTATTGAGTTCTACAACCTGCTGTCGTCTTTCGACTTTATGAGCTCAACTCCAACATTGTTTAATGCCGGTACTTTGCGTCCACAATTATCCTCTTGCTATCTGACAACCGTGCCTGATGATCTGAGCGGTATTTACAGCGCAATGCGTGATAACGCTCTGCTGTCTAAATATGCTGGTGGTCTGGGTAATGACTGGACGCGTGTTCGTGGTTTGGGCGCGCATATCAAAGGTACCAACGGTAAATCACAAGGTGTTGTACGGTTCCTGAAAGTCGCTAATGACACGGCTGTTGCGGTTAACCAAGGTGGTAAACGTAAAGGTGCGGTTTGTGCGTATCTAGAAACCTGGCATATCGACGTTGAAGAATTCCTGGATCTGCGTAAAAACACTGGTGATGATCGTCGTCGTACCCACGATATGAACACCGCCAACTGGATTCCTGACTTGTTCATGAAACGTGTTGCCGAAGAAGGTCAATGGACCTTGTTCTCACCAGAAGAAGTGCCAGATCTGCATGATCTGACTGGTCTGGGTTTCGAAAAAGCCTATGCTGAATACGAAGAAAAAGCGGCACGTGGTGAAATTCGTAACTTCAAAACCATGCCTGCCACCGACCTGTGGCGCAAAATGCTTGGCATGTTGTTTGAAACTGGCCACCCTTGGATTACGTTTAAAGATCCTTGTAACCTGCGTAGCCCGCAACAACATGTTGGCGTCGTTCACAGCTCAAACCTGTGTACCGAAATCACTCTGAACACATCTGATCAAGAAATCGCGGTCTGTAACCTCGGTTCGATCAACATGGTTCAGCACATTGATGCCAACGGCAAACTGGATAAAGAAAAACTCAACCGCACTGTAAAAACAGCAATGCGTATGCTGGATAACGTCATTGAGTACAACTATTACAGTGTGCCGCAAGCGCGTCATTCCAACCTGCTGCACCGCCCTGTTGGTTTAGGCATCATGGGCTTCCAGGATGCGTTGTATAAATTGCGTATTCCTTACAGCACCGAAGAAGCGGTGAAATTCGCTGATGAATCAATGGAAGCGGTCAGCTACTACGCAATTGATGCATCTTCCGATTTGGCTGCAGAACGTGGCAAATACAAATCATACGAAGGCAGCTTGTGGAGCAAAGGCATTCTGCCGATTGATTCCATCAAGATCCTTAAAGAAGCACGTGGCGAGTACCTGCAACAAGACGAAAGCAAAACCATGGATTGGGATGCACTGCGTGACAAAGTCAAACGTCAAGGCATGCGTAACTCAAACACCATGGCGATTGCACCGACAGCAACGATTTCAAATATCTGTGGTGTCAGCCAGTCGATTGAACCGACTTACCAAAACCTGTTTGTTAAATCGAACCTGTCTGGCGAGTTCACTGTTATCAACCCATACATGGTTGAAGACTTGAAACAACGCGGTTTGTGGGATGACGTCATGATCAATGACCTCAAATACTACGATGGCAGCTTGCAAGCGATTGACCGTGTGCCAGCTGAATTGAAAGCGCTGTACACCACTGCATTTGAAATGGATGCCCGTTGGTTGATTGAAGCCGCGTCACGTCGTCAAAAATGGCTGGATCAGGCACAAAGCTTGAACTTGTACATGGCTGAACCATCGGGTAAGAAAATGGATAATCTGTACAAACTGGCGTGGGTGCGTGGCCTCAAAACCACTTATTACCTGCGTTCAATGGGCGCAACCGGTGCCGAAAAAACCAGCACCGCGCCTACTACAGCAACAACTGCTAAACCGTCTGCACCACCTGTGTTAAAGCCGGTTGCCAAACAAGAAGATGACTTTATTTCAGGCGAAGGTATCGATGCACCGAAAGCCTGTTCAATCTTGGAACCAGACTGCGAGGCTTGCCAATAATGTTTAACTGGGACGATCCACTTGCCGAGAAACCGGCAACCGATGTTGTCGACAACGCACTGTTGCCGCCGTCACAACAAGCCGCCAATGAACTCGACACACCTGAGCCAACCAAAGCCAGTGTCAGTGAATTGCCGCCGTTAAATGCCAAAGCAGTTAATGCTGACGACAAACGAGTGGTCAATGGACAAGCTGATATCAATCAGCTTGCCCCTTTCAAATATCCGTGGGCGTGGAATTACTTCTTAAACGCTAACAAAAACCACTGGACGCCACTCGATATCAACATGGCACAAGACGTTCACGACTACCGTCATAAACTGACGTTGGAAGAACGTCATGTCTATGAAAACGTGCTGTCCTACCTGACCACCTCCGATATTCTCGCCATGCGTAATATCGGTCTGGCCGTTATGGAAAAAATGACTGCACCTGAACTGCAGATTTATCAGGCACGTCAGGTATATGAAGAAGCATTGCATACCTGGACCTACCAGCACTGCATCGAAACCATTGGTCTGGATCAAAGTGAAATCTACAACCGCTACCGCGTAGTGCCGGAGATTTACCAAAAGATCAAACTGGCCAATGACCGTCTGGATACCGTTATGCGTAGCGATATCGATCTGCGTGATAAAGACGAACTGGAAAACTTTGTCATGTCCTATGCGTTCTTCGCCGGCATTTTCGAAGGCAGCTGGTTCTATAACGGCTTCTCACCGATCTTTGCTCTGCAACGTCGCGGCCTGATGAAAGGCACCGGCGAACAGCTGCAATACATCATGCGTGATGAAGTCATGCACGCCTCGTTTGGTATTCGTGTTTGCAAACAAATCATCAAAGAAGAAAACGTCAAACTGGATCCAAAGAAAATCCAGGAAATGTTTGAAGAAGCTGATGCTGCAGAAGCAACCTATGGTGGCTACATTCTGCGTGACCCGATTTTAGGTTACTCAAAAGAAGCCCACCACGGCCAATTCC
>JAMDEF010000123.1:0-10416 GCA_023488305.1 Gammaproteobacteria bacterium
GAACGTTTTTGAGCGCAAGCCCCAATGGGGTGAGATACATGGAGGTATCTCACAAAAGGCGCTCCTCGTGCCTTGATTGACGCTTTTTCAGCTCACAACAGAGGCGGATATGAAAGATAAACAAGCCCTAGTAAACCGTAATACGATTACGTCCTTTATTCTTGGATTCATACATAGCGTGATCGCAGCGTTCAATCAAATTATCCATGCTTTCACCTAATTGATATTCTGCTACCCCAGCACTGATAGTCACGCTAATACTCTCATCTTTAATACGAATCTTCATCTCGCTGACTGCTTCACGAATCATTTCAGCCACTCGTGCTGCATGTTGTTGATCGCAATTTTCCAACAGCAACAAAAACTCTTCGCCGCCCCAGCGACATAAAACATCTACCTCCCGTACTCTTTGCTTTATCAGTCGACTGACCGATTTGAGCACCTGATCACCAAACTGATGGCCGTATTTATCATTGACCGATTTAAAGTGATCGATGTCGAGTACGATCATCGATAAAGACCAGTCCTTTCGCAGAGCAGTTTTTTGTGCTTTGTTAAACACCCAGTCAAACACCTGCCTGCTGGTAGCACCGGTTAATTTATCTTTGGTGGCCATCAACTCAAGGCGACGCTGATAACCACGTAAAGTGAAATGAGCCACCAGCAGTACACAAATACTGATCGCCAGCGAAACTGCAACATTGATCCATAATGCTGTTTCAATACGAGCGGTGGCCGGATCATTAATTTGCTCAACAATCAAAAACCAGTCGAACTCAGGGACCAGTCGGCTGTTTAAATAGATGGTATTGCCATCTTTAGCCGCATAACTCACAGATGCGCTCGGATTACTGAGGATCTGCATAAACAATTGATCTAATCCCGCTTTATTCTGCAGATAGATATCATCCTGAAATAGGCTGCTGCGCAGTGTGATTTCACCTTGGCGGTCGACAAAATAAATTTCCCGCCCATAACGTCGTTGATAGTTTTCAATTAACTGAGCAACCATTTCCATCGACAAACCGACACCCGTCACTCCAACCAGCTCACCTTGTTGATTAATCACCCGGTAATTAACAAAAATGCTCATCCGGTTAGGTGCCGCCGTGTCCCAATCGATATTGATATCGTAATCGGTGTTGATTTGGCGGGCCTTGAAAAACCAGCTGTCAGCCGAATCAGATTCATCAACCTTTTTGATAATGCCTTTGGGATGATAATAATTACGGGTTTTCTCAGAGACAAAAAACGCAGTGATAGTGTTGTATTTACGCTGAATTTGCGCCAGATAATCTGACAATTGTTGGGGATCCTGTTCGCCAGACTCAGCCCAGTTAATGAGAAAAGTATCATTGGCCATCAATGATGAAATCAGTAATGGTTGCAATAAATCACGCTGGATTTCGGAATAGATGTTGTCACTGGTGAGGGGCAGCATCTGTTTTTGCAGTTGTTCACTGGTGGAATCACGAGCGACAAAATAGCCAATCAGGCTGGTAGCCATAAAACCGAGCAAAACCAGCGAGCTGATTGTCAGCGTAAATATCCGTTTACGATTTTGCATCTATAGAGGCTCGTTCTAAAACAAAGTTTTCAATCATATTGAATTTAGCGCGAGGATCCTAGCGCCTGTTTATCTTTCGCCATCCACAGCATTAACAAATAGAGGCTAAATTTTTGTGGAGTACTGTGGTTTATCAGTAGTCATCTCTGGCGGTTGCATATGCAGAATTTTTGTCTGAATAAATTGATAGATATCCAGATAACGCGCTTCAAGGGACTTGAGATTTTCCTGACCGTTTTGTTTTTTCCCGGCTTGATAGAGCTTAATGGTCATCGTCATCAGGTGATGAAAGCTTCTGTATTTCTCTTTTAGAATCTGCAGACATTCTTTATCAATTAACTGTAAATTTTCTGTTCTTTCTAACCAGACCCCACAATGCGATTGTTTGAGGGAGATGATTGACCAAACAGCGTCATTCTCTTCAGAATCGACAGCAAACCGCCTTTGCAGGCTTTCGACACTTAATTCTAAATACAAACAAAACAGATTTAACTGTGTCCATTTAATATGTTGTTGATGATAAAGATATTTGCGCCAGTCCTGGGGTAAGGAAAATTGCTGATTCCAGGCAGGCAGTTCGTTGACCGGCATCGGTTTGGCAATCACGTATCCCTGTGCAAACTCACAGCCCATGGAAAGCAGTATTTGTCCATGACGAAGCGATTCAACACCTTCAGCAATCACCTCCAGATCAAATGATCGGGCCAAGGCAATAACGCCTTCGACGATTTTGCAGTCATCTACATCCACCAGCATGTTACGCACAAACGTCTGATCAATTTTTACCGCAGAAACTGGTAAGGTGCGGATATGGCTGAGAGACGAGTAGCCAGTACCAAAATCATCCAGCACCGTTTTAATATTAAATTCATTTCTGCAACGACGAACGACATCGACTATCAAACTCAGATCATCCAAGGCATGACTTTCCAGGATTTCAAATTGAAAATACTGTAAATCTACGTCGGGAAATTCAGTAATGATCTCTCCCAGCCGCTGTAGAAAGCCATTAAAGCCCAGATGGTAGGCCGACAAGTTAATACTGATATGCCAATGGTGACTCTGCTTCTGCCATTGCTGTAAGTGCTTCAGGGCTTGCCGGATAACCCATTCACCTAACTGTATCTCCAGCGTGGTGCCATTAATTAAAGGTAGAAACTGTTGTGGATACAACATGCCTTGTTCTGGATGTTGCCAGCGAATAAGTGCCTCATAACCCACCACTTCGCCCGTGCACATACTGATTTTCGGCTGCATAAATAACTGAAATTCATTTTCTGCCAATCCATGCCGGATGGCATGTAACCGATCGGTTTTCTCATCGCGCCAACCCTCCTTACCTGTTTCATACATACGGAAGGTTTTCTTGCCATCCAGCTTAGCTTTATAAAGCGTCTGATCGGCATGCTCTATTAAGGTTTGCATGGAGCCTTGATCAAAGGGATAAACGGTATAGCCAATGGAGGCGCTTATACGGATGTTGTGATCAGCGATTTGATAAGGTCGACTAAGTTCATCAGTTAATCGGTGCAGTAATGATTCGCAATCCTGCCGATTCTGGATTTCGCCAAGCAAAATGACAAACTCATCACCACCATATCGGGAGACCGTGTCGTCCTGACGCAACATGGTTTTAATGCGTTGCGCCACTTCAATTAATAGTTCATCACCGATGTTATGACCCAAATCGTCATTCACAGGTTTGAAGTTATCCAAATCAAGAAAACAAATCGCCAATAAGCTCTGGGTACGGTTACTGTGGGCGATTGCCTGTTCAAACCGATCAGCCAGTAGATTTCGATTGGGTAGTGCCGTTAATGCATCATAATGAGCAAGCCGTTCCAACTCCGCCTGATGCTGTTTAAGCATGGTAATGTCAGACACTAATCCCAAATGAAATAATTCACCAGATTGCGGATCAGTAGTGCGATGAATGGTCAAAACTTCGGCATAAAATGAACCGTCTTTTTTACGATTCCACACCTCTCCCCGCCAAAAACTGTTTTGATCAAGGCTTTGCCACATTTCACTGTAAAAGGCTTTGCTTTGTTTGCCGGAACTGAGAATATTGGGCCGATTGCCAATTAGTTCAGCCCTGCTGTAACCGGTGATCTCACATAAAGTATCGTTTACATCAACAATTACATTTTCGCCATCGGTTATGATTATGCCTTCATGAACGCGATCAAACAGTAATTCCAAAAGCGAGTGTCTTTGATGCGTAGGTAAGGCGCTCACGGGAAAAATTCCTTATAAAACCATAATTTTTTCATGGTTTTTAGCACAGCTCTGTCACGTTAGGCAAATTTTCTCTGATCGGCATCACAAAAGCATAAAAAAAGCCGGTTGAATTAACCGGCTTTTTTGTTTGGAAATGTAGCTAAGGTTATTCAGCCATGTTCCAGATATGCGAAACCACTTCCCAATCTCCGGCATCATTTTGCTGTAAAACAGTCATCAATACACCTTGGAAAGTCAATGTTTGACCATCTTCAGCTTCAACATCTGCTGACCAGTTTGCCAATTGACTGATTTGTCCGTCAGAAGAATAGGTAGCGACAGTGTCGATTTGATGGTTGTGCAAGCCATTTTCGAAAAAGCCTTGAAACAACGCTGCGATTTCCTGTTGACCATTTAACACGTTGCCATCACCTGGAGATAACGTAGCTTGTGATGCATAAAGCTCTGCTAAAGCTTCAACATCACTATTATTAAATGCAGTATTCCATTGTTCATTGGCAGAATTTACAACTTCCTGCACATCATAGTCTGCAGCAGGATTACTGCATGCACTGACAGCCAGCACAATAAGACCTATGGGTAAAAAACGTTTTAATACTTTCATTACGAACTCCTTTATTGATTCTTAATGTCGACAGTTTTATTTTCAAAAACATGCCGTTGTTGATAAATTTTTTGCAGTAAAGCCATTAAATGCATAGTTTCTGATTCTGTTAACGCCTGCATCAGTTGATTCACTCGTTGATAATATCCGGGCATAACTTCATCAAGTTTGGCTTGACCCAAAGAGGTTAAACGGATCTGGATCTGACGACGGTCCTGCTTTGCATGCACACGGCTGATGAGTTTTTCGCGTAACAAACCATCCAGCAATCCGGTCATGGTGGCCCGTGAAACACCTGCTTTTTCGGCCAAAGCAGAAGGCGTTGAAATCAGGTTATCCTCCCGCATCAGCAACAGTAATACCCACCATCGCCCCTGTAACAAATCAAATTGAGCCAGGTAACTGTTTAAGCCATGGGACAAATCTGAGCCCACACGTAACAGATTCAAAAATGTAATCACACTTTTGATATCAGTTTGTGGATAGCGAGCTGCAAATTTCTGCATGATCTCGGCATTGGGAATATCTTTGACTTGTAACATAGCAGCCAGCTTATAATTAGCCGCCTTACTATGTCAACTACAATTATTATCGTCATTTTTTTAAATGGTGCTATATTTGAAGCAGAATTTAATAGTCCTGTTTAACGAGATAACACCTTTGTTTTTTATTAATATCACCCAGATTTTTTTAACTGAAATTAATCAGCAAGGTTGTTACCTTTGGACAAGCTGTACAGCCAAGAAATGGTGAGCGCTGTGGCTGAGAAATCAATTTTTAAATTACATTGTTCCGTCAACTGCAAATTATGGCTCTACAGCATATTGATAATCACGTTGACTTTGCTGGTGATCTATCACAACTACCAACAGCAATTAACGGCTTACTCGTCACAAGTAAATCAACAAATTGCTCAGCGTAATCAGTTGCTTGCTTTAATGCAGGCTCAGTTACTTGAATCAAAACTCGAAGCAATTGATCAGACATTAAAACTCATAAGTTCGCATCCAGATTTTGTAAGCGATCCTGAACCGCAAACCTATTTGCTCAGACACTACTCCACCAATAACCCTGAAATGCAGGCCTTATTACATGTCAACGCGGATGGGCTATTACGTTATCCACAACACCTGCGCGGTCCGCTGGATTTATCCAAACGTGATTATTTTTTAGTGCATCAGACAACTAAAACCGACAAAGTCTACACCTCCAAACCCATGTTGCCCGGGCGTGGTCATGAAGATCCGGTATTGGTCATCAGTCGTGGGTTATATGATGCAGACGAGAACTTTCAAGGTGTCATTGCTGCCGTTATTGATATCAAGACCTTTTCACTGGCGCTTAGCGGAATCAGTGTGAACGCTCAATTATTTTCGTCAATCGTGCATGAAGAAGGCGAAATAGTTTTCCGAGTGCCTTTTCAGAATTTTGAACCCGGACAAACATTGGATTATGTTACCGAGCGTGTCAAAACAGAAAAATTACCGCTTACGGGAGAAGGTATTTATCAACGCTCTAATGGAGATTATTATCAATTCGCTTATCAGACGCTGCCCAAATGGCGACTACATGTATTTGTAGGAGAAAATCGAGCTGTAGTGGACGAATTACTCTCTATCTATAAATCTTCGCACCTGCGTAACAGCAGTTTGACCTCACTTTCATTGGTTCTTCTGATTCTGACCACTGCATGGTTAATCGGACGTCGCTTGGAAATAAACCAACAACTAATCGAGAGTAAGGCAGCCCTTCAGCAGAGTTACCAGCGTAATCAAGCCATTATTAAAGCCATTCCGGACCTGCTGTTTACCATTGATAGAAGTGGCAAAATCGTTGATTTTGAACAAGGTGAGAGCGTGCCATTGTTATTGCCGGAAGAAGATTTCATCAATAAACATGTCAGCCAGACCTTACCTGACTTCCTGGCTCAGCGGACTTTACAGGCCTTACATAAAACCCTTGATGAAGGCGAAAGCGATTATTACGAATACGAATTGAATCTGACAGGTCAACAACATTTTTTCATGGCCCGAACGTCACCTATTAATCAGAACAGAATGCTGGTGGTGGTTATTGATATTACTGTGATTAACAATGATGGCAAATTGTTGCAGTGGCAAGCCACTCACGACAGCCTGACGAAATTGCCTAACCGGGTATTGTTTTATGACCGGCTGAATCAGGCTATTGCCGAGTCGGCCAGGTATAAACAACCATTTTGTCTGCTTTATATTGATCTGAATGATTTCAAAGCCGTCAACGATACCTATGGTCATTTAAACGGTGATTTGCTACTGATTCTGGTGGCTGAACGGATTCGTGACACGATCCGTGAATCCGATACGGCAGCCAGATTGGCCGGTGATGAATTTGCCATCATTGTTAATCACAGTAACTTTGAGGAAGCCCAGCAAGTAACCGAAAAACTACGTCAGCAATTAGCATTAGAATATGAACTCAATGACGGTGTCTTACTGAATATCAGTGCCAGCATTGGTGTTGCCTGTTATCCGCATGATGGTAAGAATGCCGATGAACTGATTTCGTATGCAGATGACACAATGTATAACGATAAACGTTCATCAACTGCAGAGACTTCATAAGCAAGACTCTATCGCAGTGGTGGTTCTGCAAGATAAACAAACCCCTATGGTAAGCTGATGGCTATGAATTCACAGATTGAAAAACTCGGCCGCCGTCTAAACAAAACACTTGAAGATATTGATCAGCAAGCGAGTAAGTGGGTTGCCCGCAGCCTTGATAAACATTTGAGTGTAGGGATCACCGGTTTTAGTGGTAGTGGTAAATCCACCTTTATCACCAGCCTGATCCACCAACTCAAATATTCTAACCATGCCCATCTAGGTGGTTTTCTGCCTGCCCGGGATGAACGTTTACTCGGCGTCGAATTGCAAGCATTAGATGATTTACCGTTGTTTGAGTACCACCAAGGTATTCATGCCTTAGCCGATGATCCACCACAGTGGCCACCTTCAACCACCCATATCAGTGGTTGTCGTTTAATTATCGAGTACAAGAAAAAATCTATGTTGCCCACATTTACCGGCGAAACCAGGCGGTTTACGTTGGAGTTACGTGATTATCCTGGAGAGTGGCTATTGGATCTTGCCATGTTGCAACAGGATTACCGGCAATGGAGTATCGACACAGCAGCACTCTGCTCAAAAGGCATTCGTCATGATCTGGCGGATAATCTGCTAAGCGAATTGGCGGCATTAGATCCTCTGGCAGTCTTTGATGAACAACATATTGAGGCGTTATATGTTCGTTATCGAAATTTTCTGCAGACCTGTAAAACAGCCGGCCTGACCTTTATCCAGCCAGGGCGGGCTTTATTACCGGACAGCGAAGACTTTCCGGTGTTTATTCCTTTATTCAATCTGCAAACGCTTTCGGAGCATCAATTAAACAAAGCCTCTGAGAATTCTTTATATAAGGTCATGCAGCACAGGTATAAAACTTATCTAAAAGAATTTGTTCAGCCTTTTTACAAAACCTTCTTTCGTGGCATCGATCGACAAATCGTTTTAATTGATGTGCTAAAAGCGCTCAGCGGCGGCAAGGAAAAGTTTGATGATATGGTGATCGCGTTCAGTCGAATCATTGATAGCTATCGCGTTGGCAATAATGCATTTCTGAATCGCATGTTCAGTCCGCAAGTTGAAAAGATCCTGTTTCTAGCATCCAAACCGGATCGCATTTTAATGAATCAACATGAGTCATTACGCCGACTATGTGATGAAATCATCAGCCATATTTGCCCGCAATCAGTGAGAAATCGAATTGAGATTGAAACTGAAATCGCTGCTGCCGTGCGTAGCACACATGATCATAATGATCATCTGACAGCCAGATTATTAGACGGACAGTATGGTGAGTTACGTCACCCGCCTATCCCTGATCAACTTCCTGACTCGTCTCAATGGAAACAGCTTTCGCAATGGAAACCGCCGGTGTTACGACCACCGGTCAATCCCGATTTACTGATAGGTGGGCGACTCGCACATATCCGCATGGATAAAGTCTTACGGGATTTGATTGGAGATAAATTTTAATGAGTTCCAATGACGATTTTTTCAAAGCTAAACCAGCGCAAACCAGCGAACCTGTATCTCATAAAACTGAAACTTTTTTCAAAGCTGTAGCTGAAACAAACGAAGTCATCGTTCCAGATTCAATAGAGGCCGATCCGTTAACTGATTTTGATGATGGCTTGCTGATTCCACCTCGTCGCAACCGAGGTCTGAAATGGTTAATCGCCACCTTATTTGTCGTGCTAGTGATTATGCTGGCCTGGGATATTGCAGATTTTGCTCAAATGCTCTGGCAACAAAGTCGTGTGATTGGAATAACGTTTAGTGCTTTTGCATTGTTTCTGGCTGGATTAATAATGCAGCAATTGCTGGTATTTCGCCGCAATCAAAAACAGCTTAAACAAGCCGATCTAATCCGTGAAGAGGCTGCACGCTTAATTCATGAACAACATACAGGTCAAGCCAAAAAATGGCTGCATACTGTTGAACAATTTTATGCGGATCAGCCGCAAGCCGAGTTATTAACCCCATGTGTTCAACGGCTACCTGATTATTTAAATGATAGTGAAGTGGTCTCCCGTATTAGTGAAGATTTCTATAAGCAGCTCGACAAACAGGCAACTAATGTTATTGAACGCACCAGTATAAGCAGTGCAGCAATGATAGCTGTCAGCCAATTGGCCGTGGTGGATTCACTGCTAGTGGTTTGGAAAACGCTGAAAATGATCAATCAGATCAATATGATTTATGGCGTAAGATTAAATCGGTTGGCGCAATGGCGTTTAAACTTACGGGTCGCCAAAATTGCTTTGGGCAGTTATGCCAGCCAGGCGGGCATTAGTTTCTTTTCCGAACAGGTTGGCATTGGTTTGGGTGGAAAAATCCTCGGCAGCGTAGCACAAGGATTTGGCGTAGGGTTATATCAGGCGAGAATTGGTATCAGCGCCATGCAACAAATCCGGCCGATAGCCTTCAATCAGGATGAAAAACCTAAAATCAATATGTTTGCTAATTTGCTACGACGCGACTTACGCAAGCTGACAAACAACAACGATTAAGCTTTAGATTGTTTCTGTGATGCTGGCTCCACCTTAATGTGATTAGAGCCAAATACATGAACGCCATTACGTCCAGCTGATTTCACTTCATACAGAGCAAGATCGGCTTTTTTGGTCAGTTCACTGACTGTTTCTGTTTCCGAATCACCAGAGAAAATGGCGACCCCGATACTTAACGTAATACGGAAATCATGCGTATGCACATGTAAAGGTTGGGACACGGTTTCCAGAATATGTTCAGCAACGCCTTCGGCATCTTCCGGCTTTTTGATTTCAGTCAGCAGAATCACAAACTCATCGCCACCAACACGACTCAACGTATCGGTCTGACGTAAACAGTGGGTCATTCGATCTGCTACTGCTTTGAGGATCTCATCGCCCACATCATGGCCATGCTTGTCATTAATTTGTTTAAAGTGATCGACATCGACAAACATCAACGCAATCGGATACCCCACCCGTTTGGCATGTGCCAGCGTATGACCGATACGCTCATCAAACAAACGACGATTCGGCAGACCAGTTAAGGTATCGTGATAAGCCATTTGTCGGATACGGTCTGATTCAGACTTGCGTGCAGTCACATCTTCAATTTGTGAGATAAAGTGAATAACCTCACCTTTTTCATTACGCACCAGTGAAACACTCAACAAAACAAAGATAATGTCGCCAGTTTTATGGAAATAGCGTTTTTCCATTTGATAATGCTCAAGATCGCCATTGAGCAATTTCTGGACATACTCTAAATCCAGATCCAGATCATCAGGATGAGTAACATCAACAAACGTTTTGCCCATCAACTCTTCTTCACTGTAGCCAAGCATTCGACACAGTGCCCCATTCACTTCCAACCAACGGCCATCCAGTCCGACAATCGCCATACCGATTGCC
>JAMDEF010000123.1:10426-10785 GCA_023488305.1 Gammaproteobacteria bacterium
AGAGCCAGTTCTGCTTGTTTACGCCAAGATATATCTGTCTTGGTTCCAATCACCCGAATGGCATTACCTTCGGCATCACGCTCTCCCACTGTGGCACTGCCAAGCATCCACTTCCAGCTACCATCTTTAGACAAAATACGATGCTCATTACGATATTCAGGTTTTTCACCGCTGAGCATACGGTTGATATCAGCGGTAACCCGTTCAATATCCTGTGGATGAATCAGTTTGAGCCAGTTTTCCATTCTGCCGACGATATCGCCCGGCTGATAACCCAGCGTAGCAAGTAATTTATCGGAAAATATCACCACATTATTAGGAACATTCCAGTCCCAAACACCAACTAAAGAAACGCTTTG
>JAMDEF010000169.1 GCA_023488305.1 Gammaproteobacteria bacterium
AACCGGGGTAGAGAATACGTTTCACTAATCCTTGAACCGTAGCGACGTGGACCTTGGTGTTATCGTTTGGTGTCGGCTTTACGGGTTTCTTTTGTTCCATGCCCATAACTTCAAACGTATCGGCAAAGGTATTGAGATTTTCCAAACGGACTTCACCAAAATCATCGGTGGCCTGTATACCTAATGCTGAGCGATCAACTAAAAACAGGATTCGTCGGAAACGTTCTGATTTAAGCAATCTATAAACCATTGCAATAGCGGTTTTGGTTTTACCAGTACCTGTAGCCATGGCTAATAAAGCGGTTTCTTTGCCTTGTTTAATACTGCTTTCTACTGCTTTGATGGCATCGATTTGGTAATCACGCAGCGTTAGATTGTAATCAAAGGCCATATCATCCAATTCAGCTTCAGCCTGCTGAGGTGTTTGACGAAGATATGTTTTGATTTCTTGTGGGGCATACCAACCTTTGAGGGCTTTACGACGATTGGTATTGTCACGTACGTCCAAAAACCAAATACCGCTCTGTTGCTCAAGCTGTTTTAAATAAGGACGACCATTAGTGGCAAAGGTTAGCGGTACGATGAATTCGCCGTAAGATGTTTGAATGACAAATGCATTCTGATCCTGCAGGCCTTTAGCATATCGCTTGGCTTGGTCTAAAGAGCTATAAACATTCTTCGCGCTTTTCTTGGCCTCAACTACGGCAACAGGTGTTAACCCCATAAACAAAACATAATCGGCTGGCCCGGAATCTGTTGGCCACTCGGCTATCGCACGATTTTCATTGGGAATTGGACGAGCGCCTTTGGAGTAACGAAGATTTTCCGTATCCGCGGCCCAGCCAGCTTCTTTCAGCTGAACATCAATCAAGACACGAGTTTCGGCTTCGTTTAGCTGTAGGGTAGATTTTTCTACATGACGAATTTGTGCGGCTTGCTGACTCGGTGCTTGGCTTTGAAATGTAGCAAAATACATTACATTAGCAGCATCCATTTTGGCTCTATATTCTGCCAGTTTCGTTTCGTGTTCAGTGGCAATCTCTTCCCACACTTTGCTCTCGCTAGCCATCTGTTCAGCACGCTGTATTTCTGCGAGCATTTTCTCAGCTTCTATTTGTTGTAGCTGTTCAACATGGGCCAAGCGTTCTTTTGCAGATTGATTTTGTTTCTGTAGTTCTAACAATGCTTCTTCTAGCTGACGAACCTTTTGTGAGGGATCTAGGGGCTTAACGTATGGTTTTATTTGGAACCCTTTGGCTTTGTCACCGCCAAAGGTTATATGGAACCAAGCACTTAGAGAATGTCCTACTTGTAATGATTTCAAGGCATCGCGGTGGGTGGAGCTAGTAATATCATGCGCAGCAGAGTTACCAAGTTTGCGTAATGTATGAAAAGCATCTTTGACCTGTAGATCAAGCCTGAGGGCATAGTCCAACTCTCGCAGGAGATCAATTTGCTTGGTATCGGGACCACTACCAACGCCCACTCTTGAAGCAATTGTTTTTGCTAGTTCTTCAGCCAGTTGGCGCATTTTTATTAAGGTGGTATTTGGATCAGGTACAAAACAAGATTCAGCTGTCTGGGCTAATTGAAATAAGAGTTCGTCATGTTGGTTTAAGAAATCGAAATTGCTTGGCTTATTCATGCTGAACCTACCCTTTAGCTTCCATAATACTTAAAAACGGTCGAAATAATCCGAATCCATGGTTTTCACGTGATAGGTTTCCTGAATACTAACGCCAAGGTCATATTCAATCATCAGCTTCGCTAGGGTTTTACCATCAATCAACACCACTGAGATATTCAATCCGCGGGCAGCGTCTTTGGCACCTTGAGAGAATTCGGAGGTAGTGATAAATACGCCTTTGCGAGCACCTTGGCGGGTTAATGCACCGATAAACTTGTCGATTTCGGGGCGATGTACGGTGTCTTCCCATTTTTTGGCTTGCAGATAGATGGTGTCGAGGCCTAGTTTGTCTTCATTGATAATGCCATCAATGCCATTGTCATTACTGAGTGGCGTTTGTAGGGTTGCATCGTTGCGTGCACCGCCATACCCCATTGCAACCATTAACTCGATAACCAGTTGTTCAAAAGCAGCTGGGGTCAGCGATTTAATGTTTTCTATCAACTCTTCAGCCAGGTTTTTATTGAGTACCTGATAAGCCTGGTTGAGAATATCGTCTGGTGTTTCAGCATCAAACAGCGGTTTGACTGGCTCGTTATCTTCAGGTTTGTCGGTTGGCTTGGATTGATGAAAGGTTTTGAAACTTTCAAATTGCTTGAGAAACTTCACATCAATGCGTGGTGGCTGACTTGCCAGAATATTTTTGCCTAGTTCGGTAATTTGATATTGGGCCTTGCCGGCAGATTTAATCAAACCTGCTTTTTTCATATAGGTGATGGCCCAACCGATACGATTATTGATAACTGTCTGCTTGCCCGATGGCAATAATTCCTGTCTTTCTTCATCGGTTAGATTGAAATCCAAAGCAATCTGCGAACGAATTTCTTTGGCATGAATCACGGAGCCATTTTGCAGGCATTGGATAACTGGCAACATCACAGTTTGAAAATCAGGTATCGGCATCCTTACGCTCTCATTTTGTGCAGTTGGCAAGGATAACAAATGCGAGAGCTTAACTGGAGACAATATATTTATTCATTAATGGATTAATTTGTTCATAGCCAAACCGGGGGATTGGTTTATATCGCTATTAATGTAAAGTTGGCCTGCCCTAATTTTGAGTAATGTAGTCGCATGTTGAGTTAATTAATCAATTTATTGTGTTTTTCACCAAGCCACCGGTATGCTTGCCACTACAGATATTCTCTAATTCCAACTAAAACCCAGGCAGCATAATGAATAAGAAGTTACTTTTAGCTATCGGCTTGATACCGCTCGTTATCATTTTGGCAATTGTTTTCAACAATCGAAATGCTCCATCATCCCCAGCTGACAGAACCCAGCAATTATCTGAAGAGCAGTCTATTGAAGAAGGGTTTATGGAGGCAGAAGTTTTCATTAATGCCCAAGCACCGATCAAAATTGATGATCAAACCCGATTGGAAAAAGCATTAGCGGGTCCGGGGGATTTAATGACGTATTTTTATACGTTAACCACGGTGACAGTTGCCGAAGTTGAGCCAACCACAGTCCTAGAGAATATCAGACCAAAACTGCTCTCGAATCTTTGCAATAATGCGGAAATGCAACCAGTTCTGCAGGCGGGTGCAAAAATTGTTTATGTCTATTCAGACATGAACAATGAAGATGTCGGTCGTATTGAGGTAGTGGCAGCGGATTGTCAGGCGTTAAGCTGAATCATCTCGTCAAGCAATAGACTGCTGCAACAGGCTCATATCCCGTTTGGGTGGATGGCCAAACATCCTTACATATTCACGACTGAATTGTGATGGACTTTCATACCCCACCCGGTAAGCCGTGCTGGCAGCATCCTGGGTCTCTGTCATCATGATTTTTCGGGCTTCAAGCAGCCTAAATCGTTTTTGATATTGCAACGGACTCATCGCGGTGACCGCTTTAAAGTGGCTATGAAAAGACGAAATACTCATGCCTACCTGGGTAGCCAGATCCTCAATTTTGATTGATTGGTCGTAATTGGCCTTAAGAAGTTGAATCGCCTCTGAAATGCGTTGCATATGGCTACCGGTTTGGGCCATTTGAGCAATGACATCGCCATATTGGCCATTGAGTAGTCGATAATGAATTTCGCGTTTAATCATGGGCGCTAATAACGCAATATCCTGTGGGGCTTCTAATAACCGGGCAAGTCGTAATACGCCATCCCCCAATGACTCATCCACATCGCCGACAAAAATGCCACGCTGGCTTGGTATTTTGTTTTTAAACGGCAAACGGGTCTGCGCCATTAATTCGGTAAGTTGATGCAGATCCAACTCAATCTGCAGACATAGATAGGGTTTGTCTTTAGTCGCTTCTATCACCTGACCAATCACTGGTAAATCGACAGAGGCCACCAGATATTCCGAAGGCTGGTATTGATAGATTTCATCTTCCAGTAACACCCGTTTCTTGCCCTGCACAATGACACACAAAGAAGGTGTACAAACGCTGGGCAATCGGTCGTTTATTTCATTGAGCTTTATGCAGTTCACGCCAGTTATAACGGTGCTATGAATGCCGTTACCTGAGGAGAATTTATCAATCAGGCTCGCAAGTTCTTTGCGTTGGGTTTCATTCATTTTCTAATTACCCCAATAAGTTACTGATACTTATTATAGGCTGATGGTATTTTAGAAATATAGTGGGGTGTAGAAATAGGCAATTTTCTTGTAGATCTGTGTATCCAAAATAAACCACTTCGTCTCTATCATTTAAATCGTCACTTACAGACAAATTCAAATGGAGATAACCAATGAAAAACGTAGAGAATAAAATAATTTTGATCACCGGTGCCAGCAGTGGTATCGGTGAAGCCACCGCCAGAGTACTGGCTAAAAATGGTGCCATTGTAGTGCTTGGTGCACGTCGTACTGATCGGCTTGAATCCATTGTCCGAGATATTCAGCAAGCTGGTGGTCAGGCTGCCTATCATGAATTGGATGTGGCAAATTCTGATCAAGTGAATGCATTTGTGACTTTTGCCAAAGACACTTTTGGTCGGGTAGATGTGATGTTTAACAATGCAGGCATTATGCCGTTGGCACCGATGCGTGCGTTAAAAACCGATGAGTGGAACAGCATCATCGACATCAATATTAAAGGTGTGCTGAACGGTATCGCCGCCGTATTACCGATCATGGATCAGCAAGGCAGTGGCCATATCATCAACACGGCTTCCACTGGTGCACAAGCGGTAGCGTCATCCTGTGCTGTTTACTGTGCCAGTAAATATGCGGTGCGTGCTATCAGCGAAGGTTTGCGTCAGGAATCCAACAATCTACGGGTAACCGTCCTCTCCCCCGGGGTCACCACCACCGAACTGGGTCACGATATTACCGATGAAACTGCTGCAAGTTTAGTTGAGCAGTTACGCACCATGTCCCTAGACGCAGAAGCCGTGGCTAATGCCGTTTTATACGCCATTTCACAACCTGACAACGTGGATGTAAATGAGTTGGTGATTCGCTCGGTGTCTAGTTATGGACATGCATTTTAGTTGGAGGTCGTGATGAAAACATTTCAATACCTGGCGGTGTTTGTCTGGTTTTATCTATTGAGTGGCTCTGTGATGGCAGAGCCGCTCAATCACAAACAACTAGTTGAAAATGCCTTTAATCAATGGAGTCAGGGCACAGGATCGCCCTTTGATTTACTCGCAGAGGATGCACAATGGACCATTATGGGGCCGACTGAGTCAGCCAAAACCTATAATCTATCTGACTTCCAGGAGATGATTGTTAAGCCTTTCAATCAACGGCTTGCAACACCATTAAAACCCAGGGTGCATGATATTTATCAGGCTGGTAATGAAGTCATCATTTTGTTTGAAGCTGAGGCGACCTTGATCAATAGTGAAATTTATCGAAACAGCTATGCGTGGTTTTTTACCATGCAGCAAGGAAAAGTCGTTAATGTCAGAGCAGTGCTTGATTTAAATGCTTACGATGCAGTGATGGCACTTGATGTTAACGATGACTGAAATAGACGTTTAATCTGACAAACCGTTGGTTCAGTCATTACTAGTCTTACTTTTAGATGCAGAACATCGCTGATGTAGCCTTTGAGCTATATACTGAGTTTATATTCGGGAACGACTGGCAGGTGGACAGGTCAGTATGTCATCGATAAAAATTTCAAAACTTAAATTCCCGATTGGATATCAGCATTTTTATTCATGGACAGTTTCACGATTACACTTTTTATATAGGTTTGATTGTCATGACAAAATACAAAAAAGCAGCAGAAGCCGTTGAACGTCTCTCACCTGAACAACATTATGTGACCCAGCAATGCGGCACCGAACCGCCATTTGATAATGCTTATTGGGATAATCACGAAGCGGGACTATACGTCGATGTCGTCTCCGGTGAACCGTTGTTTGCATCAGTTGATAAGTTTGACAGTGGCACCGGCTGGCCGAGTTTTACCCGTCCGGTGCAGATCGAGAATGTCACCGAAAACTTTGATGAAAGTCTGGGTATGCGCCGTGTTGAAGTGCGCTCAGTGCATGGTGACAGTCATTTGGGCCATGTCTTCCCTGATGGCCCTGAAGAAGCCGGTGGCATGCGTTATTGTATCAACTCCGCGTCACTGCGATTTATTCCGGTGGATGAACTCGACATCGAGGGTTATGGTGAATTTAAAAAACTGTTTTCAGATACCTTAGGTGAAACAAAATGAGCGAGACAAATACCGAACGTGCCTTACTGGCTGGTGGCTGCTTCTGGGGCATGCAGGATTTGATTCGTAAATTGCCTGGGGTTATCTCATCGCGAGTCGGCTATACCGGCGGCGATATTCCGAATGCCACTTATCCAAACCATGGCACCCACGCTGAAGGCATTGAGATCATCTTTAACCCTGAGCAGATTACTTACCGACAGTTACTGGAATTTTTCTTCCAGATCCATGATCCGACCACACCTAACCAACAAGGTAATGATCGGGGCCTGAGTTATCGTTCAGCAATTTATTACACCAGCGATGAGCAAGCCGAAATTGCCAAGCAGACGATTGAAGACGTCAATCAATCAGGAATATGGCCCGGAAAAGTCGTCACAGAAGTCGAACCAGTTGGAGACTTCTGGGAAGCCGAACCCGAACATCAGGATTATCTGCAACATTATCCAACCGGCTATACCTGTCATTACATTCGGCCTGATTGGAAGCTGTCTTAAGAAAAGAATTGGTTTTAATGATTGATTCAGCCTCGACTCTATTCTAGAAATAATTTTTCTGATCAGTTGTTGCACTTTTAGCAACAACTGATCGTTATTTTACAATTGGCCCCAACTCTTCAACCAACGTTAATAACTCTTTCGTTATAGCAATCAATTCATCCAGTAGCTGTGGTGTAATTTCCAGGTGACCTTCATATTCAGCCAGATTGCGTTGCTTGTGACATTTATCTAAAACTCGCCACTTACTAGTTGTCATTCCTACAGTATGTTCCAAACACTGAAACACCAGATAACGATTGTCTGAGCGGTATCCATGCCAACGCATCGCCGCCAGAGACAAAGCATGTGCTGCACCATAAGCTAATAAAAAACGACTATCGTCGGATAAGCTTTCCACATTGGCATCCTGCAAACGGCGTTTGGCAGAAATTACCATGCCATCAAACTCTTTTTGATCTGCAGGTTCTATTTTTAAATTGTTAGTTTTTACCAGGTTATCCAGATGCGCTAATGTCATTTTCTGATCCCTTCAGCCAAATCTTCGGTTGGTCCATTACCTTTGAAATAAATGCATTATCTTCCTGCCATTTCCGTTTGAACTGTTCTAATTCATAAACAGAAGGATTGATAGGTCGCGATAAAGTCTTTTCAGCGTCAACAAGACATTCCATCAAGTCCGCATAAGCCAAGCTATCAGAAATAACCAGCAGATCAATATCACTTTTGGCTGTTGCCTCTCCTTTCGCTACGGAGCCATAAATAAAGGCGCACAAAACCTGTCCATCTACTGGGGTTAAAGACTGACGAACGACATCAGCAACACCGAATGTCTTTGTTGCAATCGATACCAGCTCGTCGAATATCGGATTATCTGGATTTGCTTGATAGTGCTGTTGATTACCTTCTTTCGAACTAATCAATATTCCAGAATTAGTGAGTTTTTCCAGTTCTCGTGTAACTGTGCCCCGCCCCATCTCAGCCATGCGAACAATCTCGTTCGTATAAAAACTTTTATCAGGTTTGCCATACAACAAACCCAGCACACGTTGCTGTGTTTTTGTAAACAATGCTTCAGCGATGGATGTTACTGACATACAAAACCATTAATAAAATACCCAATATGGGTACTATAATCCCCATATTGGGTATTTACAACATTGATGTAGTTCATGAGAAAAATTAGGTAACAGATCAACTTTGTTTTTCAAAGTCCTTTTTTAAGTTCTATTCGTCAATTGCAGGCTAGAAAGAATTTTGAAATTAGAAGGTAATATTATGTTCAGAAATACCATTTAATTTTGAGTAAACTTCGGGCACAAAAAAACCACCTAAAGGTGGTTTATTTTGTTTTGGTGGAGGCGGCGGGAATCGAACCCGCGTCCGCAAATCCTCTGCCTTCAGCTCTACATGCTTATTTCATCTATTAATTTAACTTCAAGCTACCCGATGAACAGGGAAAACATGAAGCGATCTTGTTAAGTTTTAGTCTATCAGTACCAAGCATACGTCAAGACGGTCTTGTGAGAGTCGACGCCCGATACCAGACGCACAAGCACGGCTCTGGTCGAACGGCATTCACTGGTTATTAAGCAGCTAGTGCGTAGTTGTTATCGTTAGCAACTATATTTTTCCAATCTTTTTAACGAGAAGAACTGGAGTTCTCGGCATGCACCTTAGGTTTCGTAACCCACGTCGAAGCCAGGTCGCCCCCAAAGGTTTGTAGTACGTCAGACATTATACGGAATTCAACAGTTCCTTGTTGCGATAATTAAATATTTTTAAATAACCGCTCTTTATCGCGTTGCCAGTCGCGTTCTTTCATGGTGGCGCGTTTGTCATGCATTTGCTTACCTTTTGCCAAAGCGATTTCGATCTTGGCTTTGCCTCGCTTCCAGTACATGTTAAGCGGGATCAAGGTGTAACCTTTGCGCTCAACTGCACCGATCAGCTTATTTAGCTCGTTACGATTGAGCAACAATTTGCGGTCGCGTTGTGGCTGAGGAACAATGTGAGTAGATGCGGTCTTCAAGGCGGTGATCAACGCATTGGCTAACCATGCCTCGCCATTACGGATAAGCACATAGCTGTCACTCAGCTGTGCTTTGCCTTCACGTAAGCTTTTCACTTCCCATCCTTCCAGCACCAAACCCGCCTCGAATTTTTCTTCTATAAAAAATTCATGACGAGCTTTCCGGTTACGGGCGATAGTATTGTCGGTTTGTTGAGGTTTATTCTTGTTGGCCATCGCGGCATTATACATGGGCGAATTGCTGCTTGGCTTGAGCATTTTAGGAAATTCGCCCAGAATCGAGGCTATTTATTTTAATGAGTAAGATATGGATAGACCGTTAAAGTCGGTTCATGGCGAATGGACTTCACGCTGGGCCTTTATTCTTGCTGCCACTGGTGCAGCAGTTGGCCTGGGGAATATCTGGAAATTCCCTTATATCGCCGGTGAATATGGCGGCGGTGCATTTGTCCTAATTTATCTTGCTTGTATCTTTGCCATCGGTGTCCCCATCATGATGGCGGAAATTCTGATTGGTCGACGTGGCCGTCAAAATCCATTTAACAGTCTGGCCAGTCTGGCCGAAGAAGAAAAAGCTTCTTCGTTGTGGAAATATCTTGGGTTCGGTGGTGTGTTAGCCGGTTTTTTAATCCTTTCTTATTACAGTGTGATTGCCGGTCAGGCAATAGCCTATGTTCCCCGTTTATTATTTGGAGTATTTGAAGGTGTCACGCCAGATGGTGCGCGAAACCTCCATTTAGCGCTGGTTAACGATCCGGAAAAGCTTTTGGCCTGGCATACCATTTTTATGATGCTGACCATGCTGATCGTCAGTCGTGGTGTACAACGCGGTTTGGAAAAATCAGTGCGGTTTTTAATGCCGGCCTTATTTCTGATTTTGTTGGTATTAGTGGGATATGCCTACCAGACCGGTGTTTATTTTGATCAGGCAGTAAACTTTCTATTCAAACCCGACTTTTCCAAACTCACCACCGAGGCAATTTTAACCGCCATGGGCCATGCATTTTTCACTCTGAGTCTAGGGATGGGAGCGATCATGGTCTATGGCTCTTACCTGCCGAAAAAAACCTCTATCTTTAAAGTTTCCCTGGCAATTTCATTTATGGATACGGCGGTCGCGATTCTGGCTGGTTTGGCGATTTTCCCACTGGTATTCGCCAACAATATGGCTCCAGGTGCTGGGCCAAGTCTGATATTTGAAACCCTGCCAATTGCCTTTGGCCATATGGATAATGGCGCATTTTTCGGTGGTATGTTTTTTTTACTGTTGGTTTTTGCAGCTTTGAGTTCAGCCATAGCCCTGGTCGAACCCGTAGTGACATGGTTGGTGGAGAACTTTGATATAAAACGGCTTAACGCCTGCATCTGGGTGGGTATATTGGTCTGGTTGCTAGGACTGCTAAGTTTGTTCTCATTTAATGTTTTGAAAGACTGGACTTGGCAGGATATGACGGCCTTTGAGTTGCTGGATTATCTCACTGCCAATATCATGTTGCCTTTGGGTGGAATGCTCATCGCAATTTTCGCCGGATGGATCATGTCGCAACGCAGTACTCAGGAAGAGCTGGGGATTAAATCCAACCTGATTTATCACGAATGGCGCTTTTTGGTTCGGTATGTCACACCAATAGCGATTTTTGTCGTGTTTGTGAGTTTAACGGGTGTATTGGATTTCATCTTTTGATTATTTTCATTTGAGGTCAATGTAAACACTAAATGACGACTATTACGCGCAGTTCGCTAGTAATGTATACGCCGGATCAGATGTTTGATCTGGT
>JAMDEF010000081.1 GCA_023488305.1 Gammaproteobacteria bacterium
AGTTGTGGGATACAATATGCGAGTTGAGTATCTACAACCGAAGCATTGAAAAGGTTGCTAAATTAGGCGCTCAAGGTGCCCGAATCTGTAAAACGGCCAGCGAAGCTGTTCAGCAAAGTGAAATAGTAATTTTACTGTTGAGTGATGCTGATGCAATTGCCACTGTTCTGGACAATGTTGATCCCGCAGTCTTTGCAGACAAGCTGTTTATGCAAATGGGAACCATTGCTCCCGAACAATCTCAGCATCTTGAAAATCAGTTAAATAGTGTAAATGCCGCGTATCTGGAGTGCCCGGTATTAGGTAGCTTGCCTGAAGCCCGTAGTGGCAAATTAATTCTAATGGCAGCAGGCCCTGAAGATAATTATAGGTCAGTGTTGCCCCTATTGAAGTTAATAGGTGAAACACCGCGTTATATTGGTGATACGGGACAAGGTGCTGCGGTTAAGTTAGCGATGAACCAGTTAATCGCAGGGCTTACAGCAACGTTTTCACTCAGTCTTGCCATGATTGAGGAACATCAGATTGATGTTGAGCAGTTTATGCAGATTGTGCGCGAAAGTGCGCTTTATGCCACGACATTTGATAAAAAACTGGAACGTATGCTCAATCGCAACTTCAGTGATCCAAATTTCCCTACCAAACATCTGGCAAAAGATACTCGACTATTTCTGGAGGTCGGTGAAAAACTTCGGCTTGATACAACGGCACTGGAAGGCATTAATCGACTATTGGATAAAGCCATGGCTATGGGCATGGAAAATACCGACTATTCCGCACTCTATGCCGCGATTTCGCCTGATCGAAAATAATCCCACAGACAAAAACGCCCTCACTAGTAGGGCGTTTTTGTCAGGATGTTATTCTAATTAGAGACTGAATAGATCCCGGCGAATAATGGTTTCGCAACGATCAGGACCTGTTGAAATAATATCAATCGGCACGCCAGCCAATTCTTGGATTTTATCAATATAGTTCCGGGCATTTTCAGGTAACGCGTCAAACTCGGTGATACCCAATGTTGAATCCTGCCAGCCTGGCATATCGATATAAACCGGCTCACAGCCTTCAAACTCATCCGCACTCAATGGCAGAACTGTTACATCTTCACCATTGCGTTTATAACCAACGCATAAACGAATGGTTTCCAGCCCATCTAATACATCGAGTTTGGTTAAACATAGACCAGTAATACTGTTAATCCAGCTAGCGCGATTTAACGCCACCATATCCAGCCAGCCACAGCGACGATCACGGCCGGTAGTCGAGCCTTTTTCATGACCTTTAACCGATAAATGTTTACCGATGTCACAGCTTAATTCTGAAGGGAACGGACCTGCGCCAACACGGGTGGCGTAAGCTTTGGTAATGCCTAATACATAATCAATATGACACGGGCCAACACCAGCACCTGTCGCACTGCCGCCGGCAGTCGTGTTTGATGAAGTTACGTATGGATAAGTACCATGATCGATATCCAGCAAGGCGCCTTGAGCACCTTCAAACATCACCCGATTACCGTTGAGATAATACTGCTGTAGCATCGCCGGAATATCGGCAATCATTGGCAGTAACACATCCCGCATAGCTAATGTTTCGTCACGCACCTGTTCAAAACTGACTGGAGCTGCCTGATAATAATTAATCAAGGCAAAGTTATGGAAACTCACTACTTCACGCAGTTTTTCCACGAACTTCTGTTCGTTGACCAAATCACCAAGACGTAAACCACGGCGCGCAACTTTATCTTCATATGCTGGGCCGATACCGCGTCCAGTTGTACCAATCGCATCTTTACCGCGACGGGATTCTCTGGCGACGTCTAACGCTACGTGATAAGGCAAAATCAATGGACAGGCGGCACTGATTTTCAGGCGCTGACGTACTGGAATACCATTGGCTTCCAGCTCATTCATTTCTTTAATTAATGCTTCAGGAGATAGCACCACGCCATTACCGATAAGGCATTGAACATGCTCACGCAATATGCCTGAAGGTATCAGGTGCAGAATAGTTTTTTTACCCTCAATAACCAGGGTATGACCTGCATTATGTCCACCTTGAAAGCGTACTACAGCTGAAACGCTGTCGGTCAGCAGGTCAACAACTTTTCCTTTACCCTCATCGCCCCATTGGGAACCGATTACTACAATATTTTTAACCACGCGTGTTATTTCCTGTATCGACCACTTGCCAGCGGCCATCTTGTTGAATCAATGTTTTTTCGGTATTTATTGTGCTGCCAGGTAAAGCAAAAACCACAATATTACCCTGTTCCCGTAAGCTTTCAACCATATCAAGCTGTGATTGATCTGATGACCAAGTAGCGCTAATCAACTGGCGCTTTTCCCTTGGTTTGGGAAAGCTGGTCACCAGTTTTTTCAAATCTAAACTGAAGCCCGTAGCAGGTTGGGCATGACCGAAATCCTGTCCAATATCATCATATCGTCCACCCAACGCAATGGCTTGTGCCGAACTTGATTGATATGCAGCAAACACTACCCCGGTATGGTAGTGATAGCCGCGCAGCTCAGCCAGATCGAAATTCAACTGTATGCCGGATAAACGCTGTTGTGACATTTCAGCCAACATATTTAGCGTTTCCAGCGCTTGCAGTACGGATTCCGGTGCGTCCTTTAAGATCTGCTTTGCTTTGTCCAGCACTTTCACGTCACCATTTAACTCAGACAAGGCAACCAGCATTTTTCTGGCCGGTTCATTAATGGCATAGCTGGATAATAAACTTTCAATTTCCGGCAAAGCCTTACGCTGCATTGCAGAGAAAAGCGCTTGTTCCTGCTCGTCATCCAGTTGAGCAAAATCGGCTAAACCGCGATAAATGCCAACATGGCCTATATCTAATGAGATTGAGCCGGCAACTCCACTAATCTTTAGCAATTCAACCATCAGTTGAATGCTTTCCATGTCACTCTCCGGACCAGCATGGCCGTAAATTTCAGCACCTAATTGGATCGGATTACGTGAGCTGGCCTGACCAGCGGGTAAAGTATGTAAAACACTCCCGATATAGCACAGGCGTAACACATCTGAATTATCTCTAAGTCGATGTGCTGCAATTCTGGCCACCTGCGGAGTCATATCAGCACGAATGCCTAGCAAGCGACCGGATAATTGATCAATCAGTTTAAAAGTTTGTAAATCGAGTGTTTTTGCCGTACCTGTCAGTAAGGAATCCAGGTATTCGACTAGCGGCGGGACCACAAGTTGATATCCCCAACTCTGCATGCGATCCACTAACAGGCGATGCATTCTTTCCAGCTGGGCAGCTTCTTCCGGCATTAATTCATCGATGCCCTCTGGGAGCAACCAACTTTCTTTTAATGTCATGTAAATTAATTAACCCAATATAAAATCAGCAAACCTGCCACCATGCTGAGCAACCCTACTGTACGTAATTGCTGATCAGTCATGGTGACAATTTGCAGTAAGGCTCGCCTTAATGCCGCAGGATTAACAAAAGGCATAATCCCTTCAATAATCAGCATTAATGCGGTGGCGAGCCATAAGCTGTGGATTAGAGACTCACTCACTAGTCCAGTATATTCAAGTCACTGAAACTGCTGAAAAAATCACCTTTTGGTTCAATCACCAGCAGATCATCCCCGTGGAAAATATGCTGATATGCGCCTAAACGACGGTAGAAAGAGTAAAACGACTCGTTCTGACCGTAGGCATCTGCGTAGATTTGTGTTGCAAGTGCATCACCTTCACCTCGCAGCATTTCAGACTGACGATTAGCTTCAGCCAAAATAACGGTTCTTTGTCTGTCAGCATCTGAACGGATTTTTTCAGCTTCTTCCGCACCACGAGAGCGTAGATCTTTGGCAACACGCTCACGTTCAGCTTCCATACGGGTATAAACTGATGAACTAACTTCAGTAGGTAAATCAATACGTTTGATACGAACGTTGACCACTTCAATACCAAACTCATTGGCAATGCGGTTTGCTTCATCCATCAGGCCACTGACCATAACTGAACGTTCACCAGAAACCACTTCCTGAATAGTGCGACGACCAAACTCAGCACGCAGTCCATCTTTAATGATTTGCGATAAACGCAGCTTGGCGCTTTCTTCGTCGCCACCCATCGAAGTGAAGTAATCTGCAACATTAGCAACACGCCACAAGATAAAAGAATCCACGATAACGTTCTTCTTTTCACCTGTCAGATAACGAGCAGGTGTGGCATCAAGGCTCAGGATCCGCCCATCAAAACGACGTACTTCATTTACGAAAGGAATTTTAAAATGAATACCAGGCTCAAAATCAGCTTTTTCGATTTGACCTAAACGCAGCAGAATAACCCGTTCACGTTCATCGACGAAGAAGATAGCAGAACTGAGTGTGATCAGTGCCAGTACAACAATAAAGATAATTGCAGTAAATCTAGAACTCATGATTAACGTCCTCCCCTGCTACGTGAACCATCTTGAGCTGATGTGCTCGATGACGTTTGGGGGTTATTGGTAGTCGGATAATTTAAATTGTTTAAATCTACGCGGGGCGCATTGCTACTGCCACGCATTTTATCCAGTGGTAAGTAAAGAACATTGTTGCCACCACTATCCACGTCAACCATAACTTTTTGGCTACGGCTATAAACCGATTCCATCGCATCGATGTAAAGACGTTCTTGAGTAATCAAAGGCGCTTTTTCATATTCAGTCATAACTTGCACAAAACGACTTGCTTCACCGTTTGCTTTGGCGACCACCTGACTTTTGTATGCCTCAGCTTCCTGAATAACACGGAAAGCCTGACCACGAGCACGTGGAATAATATCGTTTGAATAAGCTTCTGCCTCATTCTTGGCACGGACTTCATCTTCACGTGCTTTAACGACGTCGGCAAAGGCATCCTGTACCTGCTCAGGTGGCTGTACGTCCTGCATACTGACGCTGGTTACCGTTAAGCCTGTGGCATGCGCGTCTAACATTGCTTGCAAACGTTGCTCAGTACGAGTTGCAACTTCACTACGTCCTTCAGTTAAAACAAAGTCCATTGTCGATTGACCAACTACTTCACGGACAGCACTTTCCATCATCTGACGGAGAATAGTGTCTGGAGTACGCACATTAAAGAGATACTCTGCCGCATCATTGATACGATATTGACCAGCAATTTTTAAATCCACTATGTTTTCGTCGTTGGTCAGCATCAGTGATTCAGATAAAACATTGCTTTCTGGTCGACCACCGCTTGAGCGATAACCGATTTCTACAGAGCGTATTTTAGCCACATCAACCACCTCAACCCGATCTATCGGGTAAGGGAAATGCCAATGAGGTCCAGGCATAGAGGTATGGCTATATTGGCCAAAACGTAATACCACGCCTCTTTCAGCTGGCTCTACAATGTAGATACCGGAAAGCAACCATACCAACAAAATAATGGCTGCGATTAATCCTGCGCCAATTGAGCCTGATTTGCTACCGCCTTCTGGAGGTTGAGTATTATTACTTCCGCCACTATTACCGCCGAACATTCCGGCAAATTTTCGCTGCAGATTTTTTACAACTTCATCAAGATCAGGGGGGCCTTCATTATTACCACCACGCTTACCCCATGGGTCTTTATCACCACTACCGGGTTCGTTCCAAGCCATGTACCGCTCCAAAAATTAATTTATGATTTTCAATATGGGAACCGAATGAATCTATTTTACGGACATGGGTGCCGATAGCAACCAAAAGTCCGCTTAATTGACTGATTCAATCGCTAAGAGTTGCTCAGGAAAATATTCTTGTAATGCCAGTCTAAGTAGATCCAAGCCTTCACCAGTATGGGCAGAAAGCCAGATGCGCCGAATTTTTCCTTGCTGATCCCGTTCTAGTTTTGGCTGAACGTTTTCTAAGCGGTCAATTTTGTTATAAATAATCAATTGCGGTAGTTCATCAGCGCCGATTTGCTGTAAAACCTCATCAACGTGTTTCATGAGTTCATCTCTGTCCACCGCTGCAGCGTCAACCACATGCAACAGTAATGATGCATCACGAGTTTCTTCCAGGGTTGAACTGAATGACTCAACTAAATCATGTGGCAACTGGCGAATAAATCCCACGGTATCGGCTAGAATCAAAGGCTCGGTATCCGCTATCCTGAATCTTCGTAATGTAGGATCCAAAGTGGCGAATAAACGATCATCAGCATAAACATCAGATGCTGTCATGCGATTAAACAACGTAGATTTTCCCACGTTGGTATATCCCACCAGTGAGACAACAGGGACACCGGCACGTTGTCTGGAACGTCTTCCCTGATCGCGTTGCGAACGGACTTTTTCAAGTCGTTTTTTGAGGGATTTGATGCGTTGACCTAATAGACGTCTATCGGTTTCGAGCTGGGTTTCACCTGGACCACGTAAACCAATACCACCCTTTTGTCTCTCTAAGTGAGTCCAGCCACGTACTAATCGGGTGGAAAGATGTTGTAACTGGGCTAATTCAACCTGGAGTTTACCTTCATGCGATCGTGCTCTGCGGGCAAAAATATCCAGTATCAGACCGGTACGTCCTAACACACGACATTTAAGCCGTTGCTCGAGATTACGTTCCTGACTGGGAGAAAGTTCGTGGTTAAAAATAACCACAGCTGCATCATTTGCAGCGACTAATTCGGCAATCTCTTCGACTTTACCGGTTCCGGCAAAATACTTTGAATCTGGCCGTTGACGTTTGCCATGCACCACTGCGGAAATATTGGCCCCTGTTGAATTAACCAATTCAAGGAATTCTTGTTGGGTTTCATCAAAACTACGGTCATTAAAATCGAGATGAACTAGAACTACCGACTCTTGTTCGGCATTTTCTTCAAAAGCGGCATTACTATCGGGTCTGTCAAACAATCAATAAACTCCCTTACTCTTCTTGGGTTATCTGAACATTTCTTGCAGGAACAATGGTTGAGATTGCGTGTTTGTATACCATTTGATTAACGGAATTTTTCAGCAATATCACAAATTGATCAAAAGAGTCGATTTGACCCTGTAATTTAATACCGTTGACCAGATAAATCGAAACTGGAACATTTTCGCGACGTAATGCATTCAAAAAAGGATCCTGCAAGGATTGGGCTTTAGCCATTGTCGACTCCATCGTTGTTATTATTGTTAAAACGCTAAGGTGTTACGGGCATTCTAAAAGGCTGCGCAGAATCGTCAAGCATTATCGGATTCTGATAGTTTCGAGCGTATAAAATCCAATACCTGTTTGTTTGGCAAATCGTTACCACTATCAAACCAAACTCCATCTTTTTGGGCTCTTAACCAAGTTAATTGGCGTTTCGCCATTTGCCTGGTGGCGATTATCGCTCTTTCAATAAAAGTGTTCTCATCATAGTCACCATTCAAAAAAGACCAAGCTTGTCGGTAACCAACTGCGCGAATCGATGGAAGTTCAGCATGCAAATCTCCTCGCTGCTGAAGCTTTTTAACTTCCTCAATAAATCCTGCTTGCATCATCATCTCATAACGTTTTGCTATACGCTGATGCAGAATCTTTCTATCAAAAGGTGACAAAATAATTTTGATAACGCGGTACGGCAGCAAGAAATCTGAGTGTTGTGTCAATTCCGTTAGTGGTTTCCCTGAAATCTCATACACTTCCAAAGCTCGTAATAATCTTTGTGGATCATTAACATGAATGCGTGCTGCAGAGACAGGATCAACTTCACTTAAGCGTTGGTGCAAGTGAGGTAAACCAAATTGCTTAAGATCTTGCTCAAGCATTGCCCTGACATTAGAGTCGGCTTCAGGTAACTCAGCAATACCGTACTGTAATGTTTTGAAATACAGCATGGTGCCACCTACAAGTAAGGGGATTTTGCCACGCTTGGTAATATCAGCCATTAAAGCTAATGCATCTTGACGAAAACGCCCGGCAGAATAAGCCTGTTGCGGATCAATAATATCAACTAAATGATGCGGGAATTGCTGCAGCGTCTTTGCGTCTGGCTTGGCGGTACCGATATTCATTTGCTTATAAATAAGCGCAGAGTCGACACTAATAATTTCTACTGGCAGGTTCTGAGCCAGAAATATTGCCAGATCAGTTTTACCGGCGGCCGTTGGGCCCATCAAAAAAATTGCCGGGGGTACTGCAACCAAGCCTTTCGACAAACTTATGTTTAACCTTGTTTCATTGAGTCAAAAAACTCAACATTCGTTTTAGTGGATTTCAGGCGATCCATAAGGAATTCCATAGCTTCGATAGGTTCCATTGGAGCCAAAATTTTACGAAGGATCCACAATTTTTGTAGATCTTCTTCATTGGTCAGTAATTCTTCTCGGCGAGTACCGGAGCGGGTGACATTGATAGCAGGATAAATACGACGATCAGCTAGTTTACGCTCAAGTAATACTTCCATATTACCCGTACCTTTAAACTCCTCAAAAATCACTTCGTCCATTCGCGAGCCAGTTTCGATCAAAGCGGTTGCAATAATGGTCAAGCTGCCACCTTCTTCAATATTTCTCGCCGCACCGAAGAAACGTTTTGGGCGTTGCAAGGCATTTGCATCCACACCACCAGTTAAAACCTTACCTGAAGAAGGAGATACCGTATTGTAAGCGCGAGCCAAGCGAGTGATTGAATCCAACAGAATAACTACGTCATGTTTATGTTCGACCAGGCGTTTGGCTTTTTCGATAACCATTTCGGCAACTTGCACATGACGCGTTGCTGGCTCATCGAACGTACTTGATACAACTTCGCCTTTAACCGAGCGTTGCATCTCAGTTACTTCTTCCGGGCGTTCATCGATTAGTAATACGATTAATGTACTTTCAGGATAATTGCTGGCAATCGACTGTGCGATTGATTGCAAAATCATCGTTTTACCAGATTTTGGTGGTGCAACAACCAGTCCCCGTTGACCTTTACCGATTGGTGAGGCCAAGTCGATTATCCGAGCAGTTAAATCTTCGGTACTGCCATTACCACGCTCAAGATTGAATCGTTCGTTGGCAAAAAGAGGTGTCAGGTTTTCAAATGGAACTTTATTGCGCGAATTCTCTGGTTTTTCATAGTTGATTTCATCAACTTTTACCAAGGCAAAATAACGTTCACTATCTTTAGGAGGACGGATTTTTCCCTTTATCGTATCCCCTGTTCGCAAATGAAACCGACGAATCTGACTTGGTGAAACATAAATATCATCTGGACCGGCAACATAGGAGTCTTCAGGGGAACGTAAAAATCCAAAACCATCCGGTAATAATTCTAAAACCCCTGTGGTATAGACATCATCACCTTGTTTTGCATGGGCTTTAACCAAAGCAAATATAAGTTCTTGTTTTCGATTTCGGGCTAAGCCCTCAAGATTCATGGAGAGAGCAAGTTCCATCAATTCAGCAGCGGACTGCCTTTTTAGTTCTGTCAGATTCATGTATTACCTAAAATGGGTTTTTATATCAGAATTGCCTTGGATGCGCGTGGAGAACGCGTATGTTTGAAGTTTGGGAGATTAAACTGGAAAATTGCCAGCAAGAATATCAGTAATAATTACACTCGTCCAGCATTTTTGGGAAAAATATCCCTAATCTCTAAAAGTAAATATATGTAAATGATTTATCGATGAAACTTATACTATATTTCTTGTGTTCTAACTATCTGACAATCACTTTTCACGAGGCCATTAATGAAATTATTATCCGGATTTGTCATGGCAAATCTACTACTGGTTCTTTTGTCGGGCTGCAGTAATGTACCTAAACAAATTAGTACAGCTCCAGTCGATGATATTCAGCTTAATGAAATCAAAGGTCAAGTTGATAGTTTCTCTGCACAACAAGTTCGTTGGGGCGGTGAAGTGGTCAGTGTTGAAAACAATAATGATTCTTCGATCATCCAAGTGGTTCAATACCCGCTTAACCATTATGGTAAACCGATTACCAATCAACCTAGTGATGGCCGATTTCTAGCTAAAACAACAGAATTCATTGATCCTGTCGTTTATAAGGAAGGGACAATACTGACATTTACCGGAACTCTGAACGGAGAAGCGGTACGCATGGTAGACAAAAAAGAATTATCCATGCCGGTGATTAATGTTTCTACCATGTATAAATGGCAGCCATACCGTACTGTACAGAGGGATCCATTTTATGATCCTTTCTATTACAATGGCTTCTACCCATACCATGGCTACTACAATAGATATTGGTACCATCCAAGATTTGGATATCGGTATTACTATTAATCGCTCCTATCCTGTTAATAGAACACTTGTACCCTGTTTCAATATGTATATTAGTTTTGCAAGAGCTATTAGAGGTTACTGCATTCAAGCAGGTCATCTTGTCTAAACATGTCTAAACTCTAGATAATAAAAAAGGCCGCCCGGTAAAGAGCGGCCTTAGCTATGTTCGACCTACTTTGATGAGATGCATCCCTGCATCTCACCCTTCGGGCGCCTGGCGGCGTCCAAAAACACTTATCTCCAAGGATGGAGTGTATGCAGAAGCAATGCTGGGAGCATTGCCTGCCCCAGCGTTTTTGTCACTTCGTTCAAGTAGGTCACCTTGTCTAAACGATAGATAATAAAAAAGGCCACCCCTATCGGAGTGGCCTTTTCTATTATATAAAGCCTGGCAGTGACCTACTTTCACATGGG
>JAMDEF010000032.1 GCA_023488305.1 Gammaproteobacteria bacterium
GCACAGCTTATTATCAGTACTTGCTGCTCTGATAGTTGCCAAATTGTTATTCGGCAAAGCTGACTTAACTATGATTCTGAATGGTGCTTTAGCGGGTCTGGTTGCAATCACTGCTGGTCCTGACACTCCGACTCCTTTGATGGCAACCATCATTGGTGCTGTGGGTGGTGCGATTGTAGTGTTCTCAATCGTCTTTATGGATAAAGTGAAAATTGATGACCCTGTCGGTGCAATCTCTGTGCATGGTGTGGTTGGTCTGTGGGGTCTGCTAGCAGTGCCACTGACAAACGCTGATGCCAGTTTCTCAGCACAAATCATCGGTGCCGTAACCATCTTTGTTTGGGTATTTGTTGCCAGCTTCATTGTCTGGGCAGTACTGAAAATGATTATGGGTCTGCGTGTGACCGAAGAAGAAGAATACGAAGGTGTGGATTTGGTGGAATGCGGTATGGAAGCATACCCAGAGTTCACTAATAATTCTAACTAAGTCATTCTCGACATAACAAAAAAGGGCAGGTTTATCCTGCCCTTTTTTATATCTGAAATTTACCAAGCTTCAAAGCTTGTTCCTGCTTTAATATCTATTACTGATGATACTGAACACTTTCTGCATGCACCGCATCCACTAACGCTGCAACGTGTTCCGGATTAATCGTCGGATGAATACCATGGCCCAAATTAAACACGTGGCCACTGCCATGACCATAGGCTTTGAGAATTTCTTTTACTTCTGTTTTTATTCGTTCCGGCTGAGCATATAACACGCAAGGATCCATATTTCCCTGCAATGCGACTTTCTCACCTACTTGGTAACGAGCCAGTGAGATATCCGTTGTCCAATCCAGCCCTAAAGCATCTGCTCCTACTTCGGCCATATGACTTAACCATTGGCCACCGCCTTTGGTGAACATGGTTACTGGTACACGTCTTCCTTCATTCTCTTTGGTTAAGCCGCTGATAATTTGCTGCATGTAAGCAAGGGAGAACTCTCTGTAGTTTGGCCCACTTAACGCCCCGCCCCAGGTATCAAATAACATCAATGCTTGCGCACCGGCGGCGATTTGAGCATTTAAGTAAGCAGTTACTGACTTGGCAAGTACTGATAATAAGCTGTGCATTACTTCCGGTGCATCAAACATCATGGCTTTGATTTTGGCGAAATCCTTGCTCGAACCACCTTCAACCATATAACACGCCAAGGTCCAGGGGCTGCCACTAAAGCCAATTAATGGCACCTTGCCATCAATTTCTCTGCGGGTCAGACGGATCGCATCCATCACATATCCCAGGCTATCTTCCATATCCGGAACGCTGAGATTAGCTACATCGGCTGCGCTACGTACGATTTTATGAAATCTTGGTCCTTCTCCGGCGACAAAATGCAGGCCAAGCCCCATTGCATCAGGAATCGTCAAAATATCGGAAAAGATAATCGAGGCATCCAGATCGTAACGTCGTAGCGGTTGCAAGGTGACTTCACAGGCCAGTTCTGGCGTAGTACACAAAGTCATAAAGTCACCAGCTTTTTCACGCACCTGACGGTACTCGGGCAAATATCTGCCAGCCTGACGCATAATCCAAACCGGGGTTTTATCGACAGGTTGCTTTAATAAAGCACGCAGATAACGATCATTTTTTAATTCGGACACCGGAGCACCTTTTTTGTTGATGGCAATTCCCTACCTCAGAAACAAAATCGCACTGAGAGATCAGACTCAAGCGAGTATGACCAACTCAGTGCGATAAGATTGCCACTATTTTTCAGATAAAAACTGGAGTTTTACACTTCCAGATATTCAAGAATACCTTCAGCCGCCTGGCGACCTTCCCAAACTGCAGTAACCACTAAATCAGAGCCACGAACCATATCGCCACCGGCGAAAATTTTCGGATTAGTGGTTTGATAAGCGCAAGCACCTTCAGCAGGGGCAACAACACGGCCACCATCATCAATGCTGACATTGAATTTTTCAAACCATGGTGCTGGGCTTGGGCGAAAACCAAAGGCAATTACCACTGCATCAGCAGGAATAATTTCTTCACTGCCTTGTACTGGTTCAGGACGACGGCGACCCCGCTCGTCAGGCTCACCCATTGCTGTAGTGACCACTTTGACGCCGGTTACTTTATTGCCATCGCCAACAATTTCAATCGGCTGGCGATTCCACATAAATTCAACGCCTTCTTCACGCGCATTATTTACTTCACGGCGTGAACCCGGCATGTTTTCTTCATCACGACGGTATGCACAGATAACATTGGTGGCGCCTTGGCGAATCGCTGTACGGTTACAGTCCATTGCTGTATCACCACCACCGAGCACAACTACCTTCTTACCTTCCAGCGAAACATAATTTTCTGAAGGTAAGTCCAGCAATTTTTTGTTATTTGCCACCAGATACGGTAATGCTTCATACACGCCTGGCAGTTCTTCGCCAGGGAAGCCACCTTTCATGTAAGTGTAGGTTCCCATACCGAGGAAAACGGCATCGTATTCGTCAAGCAAAGCATCAAATTCAACGTCTTTACCTACTTCGGTATTTAAACGGAATTCAATTCCCATACCTTCCATAACTTCACGGCGGCGTTTAACAACGTCTTTTTCTAATTTGAATTCTGGAATACCAAAGGTCAGTAAGCCACCAATTTCAGGGTAGCGATCAAACACTACTGGTTTTACACCATTGCGAACTAATACGTCAGCGGCGCCTAAACCCGCAGGTCCAGCACCGATGACCGCAACACGTTTACCAGTGTCGACAACCTTGGATAAATCCGGACGCCAGCCTTGGGCTAAAGCGGTATCGGTAATGTATTTTTCTACCGATCCAATTGTTACAGCACCAAAACCGTCATTCAAGGTACAGGCGCCTTCACATAGTCGGTCTTGGGGACATACCCGGCCACAGATTTCCGGCAAAGTGTTCGTCTGGTGGGCCAGTTCAGCAGCCTGTTCAAGATTGCCTTCACTAATCAGTTTCAGCCAGTTTGGAATATAGTTGTGTACTGGGCACTTCCATTCACAGTAAGGATTACCACATTCCAGACACCGGTCAGCCTGTTCAGCCGCCTGAGGCGCATCAAATTGCCCGTAAATTTCACCAAATTGCTGTTTGCGAACGTTTGCATCGAGTTTTTTGGGGTCAACACGACCTACATCTAAAAATTGAAACGTATTTTTTTTCATCGTTATTTTGTTTTACCAGTTGTATCAGGCCGCTTTGGTGGCGATTTTCAATAAACCATCCAATGACGCTGCTTTGGGTTTGACCAGCCAGAATTCTTTAATCGCCTGTTCAAAGCGATCCAGAATCTGGTGCGCCCAGACACTACCGGTTTCACGCACATGGTCTTCAATAAGGCCTTTTAGATGCAGAGCAGCTTCGGACATTTCGTCGCTGTCAATCCGCACCAATTCAACCAGCTCTTCGTTATAACGCTCAGCAAAGGTGTTATCCAAATCCAGCACATAAGCCAGACCGCCAGTCATACCCGCACCAAAATTCAGGCCGGTTTCGCCCAGCACGACAACAACCCCACCAGTCATATACTCACAACCGTGATCGCCGACGCCTTCGACAATAGCTACTGCGCCGGAATTACGTACTGCAAAGCGTTCACCAGCTTTACCTGCTGCATACAATTCACCGCCAGTCGCACCATATAAGCAAGTGTTACCAATAATACTGGCATTCTGCGTTTCAAAATCACTTTCAGGTGATGGATAAATGGTCAATTTACCTGCCGCCATGCCTTTACCGACATAGTCATTAGCATCGCCTTCAAGACGCATTTCCAGACCGCCGGCATTGAATACACCAAAGCTTTGTCCGGCAGAACCTTTCAGATTCAGACGGATAGGCTTATCAATCATGCCGTAATTGCCATGAAGCTTGGCAATCTCACCGGATAACCGTGCGCCAATTGAACGGTTTATGTTGCGAATGCTGTAACTGAATTCACCGCCAGTTTTATTAACGATGGTCTCTTTAATATCAACCACCATCTGCTCAGCCAACTCACCTTTGTCATAAGGTTCATTTTTCGGTTCAAGACAGAACTGGGGTTTATCGGCCGGAACACCAGCGTTTGACAACAACGGTTGCAGATTCAACCCGCGTTGCTTGTCCGTAGTGCCAGGCAAAATTTCCAGTAAATCAGTACGACCAATCAAGTCCTGCAAACTACGAACACCGAGTTTAGCTAACCATTCACGGGTTTCGCGAGCCACAAACTGGAAGTAGTTCATTACCATTTGTGGCAAACCGATAAAGTGCTGTGTACGCAGCTTTTCATTCTGCGTTGCAACACCGGTCGCACAGTTATTCAAATGGCAGATCCGCAGGTATTTACAACCTAATGCCACCATTGGACCAGTGCCGAAGCCAAAACTTTCTGCCCCCAAAATCGCTGCCTTAATGACATCCAAACCAGTTTTCAAACCACCATCTGTTTGCAGACGAACTTTGTCACGTAAATCATTGGCACGCAGAGTCTGGTGGGCTTCACTCAAGCCAAGCTCCCAAGGACCGCCAGCATATTTGACCGAAGTCAGCGGGCTTGCACCGGTACCACCGTCATAACCAGAAATAGTAATCAAATCGGCATAGGCTTTTGCCACACCTGCGGCAACGGTTCCGACACCTGCTTGCGATACCAGTTTTACTGATACCAAAGCATCCGGGTTGACCTGTTTCAAGTCAAAAATCAGCTGCGCCAGATCTTCAATCGAATAGATATCATGATGTGGCGGCGGTGAAATCAACGTTACGCCTGGTACAGAATGGCGCAGTGTCGCAATCATCTGATTGACTTTGCCCCCAGGTAACTGACCACCCTCGCCCGGCTTGGCGCCCTGAGCTATTTTGATCTGCAACACTTCCGCGTTAACCAGATAATGTGGTGTTACGCCAAAGCGGCCTGAAGCAATCTGTTTGATTTTGGAGACACGCTCGTTACCAAAACGATCCGGATCCTCACCACCTTCACCAGAATTTGAACGACCACCTAAACGGTTCATCGCAATCGCCAACGCCTCATGAGCTTCGGGCGATAAAGCACCTAAAGACATACCTGCGCTGTCAAAACGTTTGAGAATAGCGCCGGTATCTTCAACTTCCTCAATATCCAGCGGTGTATCAGCCAATTTGACATCAAGCAGGTCGCGTAAAACCATCGCTGGCCGTTCGTTGACTAAAGCGGCATAAGCTTTGTAGTCATCATAACTGCCACCCTGAACGGCTTTCTGTAGCGTGCCAATAACATCCGGGTTATAGGCGTGATATTCACCACCATGGATGAATTTCAGCAAACCGCCTTGTTCACGTTTTTTACGTTGATTCCAAGCTAATTTAGATAGTTGCAACTGATCTTCATGCAAGGCTTCAAAATCAGCTCCGTTGACTCGGCTGGTTGTGGCAGTGAAACATTTATCAACCACGGCATCGTTTAAACCGACAATCTCAAAAAGTTGAGCGCCACGATAGCTGGCAATCGTTGAGATACCCATTTTCGAGGTGATTTTGAACAAGCCTTTGTTGATGCCTTTACGGTAGTGACGGCATAACTTGGCATGCTCAATATCTTTAATTTCATTGGTGGCACGCAGATCCTGCAAGCAAGCGTATGCAAGATAAGGGTAAATTGCCGTTGCGCCATAGCCCAGCAGCACACCGAAATGATGTGGATCACGGGCGGTTGCGGTTTCAATAATCAAGTTGGCATCGCAGCGCAAACCGGATTTAATCAGATGCTGATGTACCGCACCTGTTGCCAATAAGGCATGTACCGGCAGTGTATCTTTGGAAATATCACGATCACTAAGAACCAATACAACATTGCCACTACGTACAGCTTGTTCTGCATCTGCACAAATCGCATCAATTGCTTTTTCCAGACCGATTTCTGGCTGGTAATTCAACGAAATTCGATAGGATTTGTATTCTGGATCGTTGTCACCCAGTTTAAGGATTTGATTGAACAGCTTTTCAGTCAGTACCGGAGAATCCAGCACCACCCGCTGAGCATGATCTTCACCTTCTTCAAACAGGTTGCGCTCTTGACCGATACAGGTCTCCAACGACATAACAATGTTTTCACGCAACGGATCGATAGGCGGATTGGTGACCTGCGCAAACTGTTGACGGAAAAAGTCGTATAAGGAACGGACTTTCTGTGACATAACCGCAAACGGGCTATCATCACCCATCGAACCAACGGCTTCTTGACCGATCTCACCTAAAACTCGCAGAACTTGATCGCGCTCTTCGAAGCTGACGCCGAACATTTTTTCAAAGATTTCCAGCTCTTCACCCTGAATTTCCGGCAAGGTATGCTGATCGTCTCTTTCGGTGTCTTCCAGACGCTGCAAATTATTATTCAGCCACTCGCCATAAGGCTGAGCGTTTTTCAACATATTATTGATATCTTCCGGCATCAATAGCTCACCGGTCTGAGTGTCTACCGCCAGCATTTGACCTGGTTTCAAACGACCTTTTGCTACGACATCTTCTGGCTGATAGTTATACACGCCGACTTCTGATGCCAGTGTGATATGGCGATCTTTAGTAATGATATAACGCGCTGGACGTAAACCATTACGATCCAATGTACACGCTGCATAACGACCATCGGTGATAACGACACCAGCGGGACCATCCCATGGTTCCATATGCATCGAGTTAAAATCATAGAAAGCTTTCAGATCGGCATCCATGGTCGGATCGTTCTGCCAAGCTGGTGGAATCAACAAACGCATTGCACGGAACATGCTGACGCCACCCGCCAACAAAGCTTCCAGCATGTTATCCATGCTAGATGAGTCAGAACCGGTGGTACCGACTAATGGACGGATGTCTTCCATGTTTTCGATCAACGATGTCGCAAATTTGGCACCACGCGCCAAAGCCCAGTTACGGTTACCTTGAACAGTATTGATTTCACCATTGTGTGCCAGATAACGGAAAGGCTGAGCCAAACGCCATTGCGGCCAAGTATTGGTGGAGAAACGTTGGTGGAATACGCAAATAGCCGTTTCCATCCGCTCATCACCAAGGTCTTTGTAAAATACCGGCAAGTAAGACGGCATTACCAGGCCTTTATAAGACACGACTTGTGATGACAGGGTAGGAATGTAAAAGTCTTTATCGTCGGTGATTGCTTTTTCTGCTTTACGGCGAGCGATGTATAGATTGCGCTCAAAAGCGGCAGCATCCATTGATTCACCGGCATTAACAAATACATGACGCATCTTCGGCAATAAACGTAATGCTTCCTGACCGCAGGCTGTTTCGGCATCGACCGGCACTTCGCGCCAGCCCAATACATGCAAGCCCTGTTCAGTCAGTTTTTCGCTCACCGCATCCTGCGCTAACTGTGCTTTGTTGTCGTCCTGTGACAGAAAAACCATACCGACTGCATAATGCTCTGCCAATGAAAAGCCAAGCTCTTCGGCAATCGCTTTAAAGAAACTGTCAGGCTTTTTCAGCAATAAACCGCAACCGTCACCGGTCTTACCATCAGCGCCGATTGCGCCTCGATGAGTCAGGTTACCCAAAGCTTCAATGGCGGTTTTAACCAGCCAATGGCTTGGCTTACCATCCATTTGGGCAATCAATCCGAATCCGCAGTTATCGCGCTCAAATTCAGGTCTGTAAAGACCTTGTGTTAGTTCTGTTGGCTGACTCACGTCACATACCTTCATCGTTTGTTAGCGCCGTCGCAGCTCCATTCCGGTGGTTAAACCAGCACAGCTATGTCAAAACTGAGGAGCGTCGCACAAAAACACGGCAGAAAGGATCACCTAGTATAACGATTGATCCGGCACCATTCAATTCTAGCTACACTTTTAGACCGTGCTATCAGCAGTAAATTTTCCTATTTTCAATAAAATAGCTAAAATGCACTGCTTTTCTGACAATACAATCGGACTAACAATGGACAAACCACTGGTAGGTGTAGTGATGGGCAGCAACAGTGACTGGCCCGTCATGCAAAAAGCCGTCGAGCAACTTGAAGCTTTCGGCGTAGCCTATGAAACTCAAGTTGTCTCTGCCCACCGAACACCTGACCTGTTAACCGAGTATGCTAAAACGGCTAAAGCTAAAGGATTGAGCTGTATTATCGCTGGTGCCGGAGGTGCTGCTCATTTACCTGGCATGCTCGCTGCGAATACATTGGTACCCGTTCTGGGAGTGCCTGTTCCCTCTCGCTACCTGAAAGGTCAGGATTCATTATTATCCATTGTGCAAATGCCGAAGGGAATACCTGTGGCGACCTTTGCCATTGGTGAAGCTGGTGCCGCCAACGCGGCCCTATTTGCTATTGCCCAGTTATCTATCCATGACAAAAAACTGGAAGCAAAACTTGAGCAGTTTCGTAAAAGTCAGCATCAGGCCGTTCTGGACATGACGCTGCCACCATTAGCATAAAACTGAGGACGTAAATGATCTTACCAGGTGCCACACTAGGAATGCTGGGCGGCGGCCAATTAGGTCGCATGTTTACCACCGCAGCTCAGACAATGGGCTATAAAGTTATTGTGCTGGATCCGGATAAAAACAGTCCTGCAGGCATTATTGCTGATCAACATATCTGTGCGGCTTATACCGATGAATCTGCCCTCGCCGAACTTGCCCAACTTTGTGCAGCGATCACTACTGAATTCGAAAACATTCCTGCCAGCACTTTGGCCTTTCTTGAGCAACGCACTGTTGTTCATCCATCCTCAACGGCTCTGGCCAGCACACAGAATCGCAATGTTGAAAAAAACTTTATTCTTGCTCAAGGCATCTCGACCGTACCTTTTGTCAAAATAAACTCCAGCAACGATATTGATAGCCTCAACAATCAGGTTACTTTCCCGGCCATACTGAAAGTAGCGACTTTTGGCTACGATGGAAAAGGTCAGATTGTTTGCGAAGATTTATCAGCGGTGTATGCAGCATTTGATGCAATGGGACAAAAAGAATGTGTTCTGGAACAGCGTATTGATCTGGAACGAGAAATATCCGTTGTGTTAGCACGCGGTCAGGATGGACAGATAACGCCTTTCCCGGTCGCTGAAAATGTGCATATCAATGGCATCCTGCATTCGACCACCGTGCCGAGCATTGCGGCAGAATCACTTCAGCAAACGGCGATTGAAATGGCCAGTAAAATTGCTGAAGGCCTTGCATACGTTGGCACCATGGCAGTCGAATTTTTCGTCTCGAAACAAGGTGACATTATTGCTAATGAAATCGCACCGAGACCACATAATTCCGGTCATTACACCCTGGATGCTTGCCGCACCTCACAATTTGAACAACAAGTAAGAATGCTTTGCGGTTTGCCAGCTGGAAATGCTGAGCTTATCTCGCCTGTTGTGATGATTAATTTATTAGGTGATGTGTGGGGCAATAGCCAGCCACACTGGAATAAACTACTTACTCAGCCAGATATCAAGCTGCATTTATACGGAAAAAAAGAAGCACGTGCTGGTCGCAAAATGGGTCACTTTAATGTGCTTGCTGCTGACACATCTCAAGCAATGGAGCTGGCCAGTCAAACTTTTGAAGCCATCAAAGCTGATTAATGCACAACATTACGATTACCTATTGCACGCAATGCCGATGGATGCTCAGAGCAGCTTGGATGGCCCAAGAATTACTCAGTACTTTTGATGGCGAGATCACTGATTTAACGCTTAAACCGGGTACCGGCGGAGTGTTTGAAGTAACGGCGGATAGTGAGTTGGTCTGGTCGAGAAAACAGGAAGGCCGCTTCCCGGATATTACCGAGCTGAAACAACGTGTCCGTGATGTCATTGCTCCAGAGCAGGATTTAGGTCATTCCGATAAGAAAAAGTAATAGCCAAATATGTGTAGATAAAAAAGGGACGTTTTCACGTCCCTTTTTATTTTTAAGCGCCTTCCACTTTGACGCTGTAACCGCAGTCTTTCTGCGGACAGACTTTTTCGGTGCCTTTACTCTTGGTGGTTTTGATACTCAAAATAGGCCAATTACAGTTAGGACACGGCTCGGCAACCGGCTCATTCCATATCGCATAATCACAGGTTGGGTATTCCGAACAGGAATAGAACACCTTGCCGCGTCGTGACTTACGGGTAAGGATCTCGCCTTTTTTACATTTCGGGCATTCAACACCGGTTTTATCCGGCTGCTCCAAAGATTCGATATGCTTACATTTCGGATAACTGCTGCAGCCGATGAATTTGCCGTACTTACCGGTACGTACCCAGAGATCTGATTCACATTTAGGACATTTACGACCTTCAACCACTTCCGGTTCACTGGCCGTGGTTTCTTCGCCATCAATGTTGCGTGTGTAATCGCATTCAGGATAACCGGTACAACCGATAAAGCGGCCACTGCGGCCCAACCGGCTGGATAATTTTTTACCGCATTTCGGGCAATCTTCATCCAACAGTTCTTGTGTTACATCGCTACGCTTAACTTCTTTATCCTTGGTTTCGACCTGTTCTTTAAACGGTCCCCAGAAATTGCGTAACAATGGGATCCATTCCGCCTCACCGCGCGATACCGCATCCAGATCATCTTCCAGTTTGGCGGTAAAGTC
>JAMDEF010000173.1 GCA_023488305.1 Gammaproteobacteria bacterium
CAACTGCAACTTAAAAAAACCATCGCCTTACAAGAACTGTTAGCTGATGCTCGATCAGGTGCCTCACGCAATGTGATTAAAGGTCATATTGAAGTTATTGAAAATATTACGATTGAAAACGCACTAGGCCTGCAGGAAATTCTGACGATCCTCGAGGATGCTGAAAACAAATCGCTGGAAGCTGAATTATTAGCTGATGTTGCCAGTCTGGAACAAAGCACGGCCAAAATCGTGGAACAGCAGGAAAATTATCAAAACTATGTTGATAGTGCGATTAAAGTCATTCAACGTGGTGGAAGCATGTCGGGCGGTGGATATCTCTCGACAGCAGAGCGACAAACCTTAAAAGAAATTGAGGCGGATTTGTTTGTCACACTTGAGAGCATGCAAGCCACTATCGGCAACATTAGTCAGCGAACGATTGCAGGCGTTCAGCAAGTTCAAACTGCCAGCTTATATAGCTTGATCGCTATGGCTGCCGCCGCGCTCATCATTGGTGTACTGATTTCAAAAGTCATCATCAGCAATATCGTGACGCCGATTAAAGAGGTGATGAATACACTCAGTGCAATGGCAGCAGATAATGACCTCACCAGAAGGATGCATTTCGAAAGTACCGATGAAGTCGGTGCGATGGGTAAAACCTTCAACAATTTTGTTGAAAAGCTTCAAACTCTGGTCGTTGGAATTGCTTCAGCTTCTGAAGAGCTTTCAACCGCCGCCGAACAAACATCAATTGTTACTGGTGCAACCAACCAGAATGTTGCGAAGCAGCAAAATGAAACCAACCAGGTTGCATCAGCTATCACCGAAATGACCGCAACAGTTCAGGAAGTCGCGATTAATGCTGAAAAAGCTTCTGCAGCAGCGATAAATGGCGGCAAGGATTCAGAAAAAGGTCGTCAAGTTGTTGAGGAAATTGTGGGTTCAATCAATCAACTGGCTTCAGAAATCAACTCTTCCACCACAGTTATCAGAGACTTAAAAGCCGGCAGTGAGAATATTGGCACTGTGCTGGTAGTGATCAAAAACATTGCTGAGCAGACTAACCTGTTGGCACTAAATGCAGCGATAGAAGCCGCTCGTGCAGGTGAACAGGGCAGAGGCTTTGCCGTCGTTGCCGATGAAGTGCGTTCACTTGCTCAAAAAACGCAAGATTCAACCAAGCAAATTGAAGGCCTGATTTCTTCACTGCAACAAGGTTCAGACCATGCCGTCACCTCAATGGAACAAAATCGAAACAGTATCGAGGGCTTGGTATCAAAAGCGGTGAATGCCACCGATTCGTTGAATGCTATTAGTCAATCAGTTAATTCCATCACTGATATGAACACATTGATTGCCAGATCTGCCGAAGAGCAAAACCATGTCGTGAACGAAATTCATAATAATGTTTTGAATATTCAAAACGTTTCAGAAGACACGGCTTTAGGTGCCGAGCAAGTAGCACAAGCCAGCCATCGTATAGCAGAGCTAAGTGAGGCTCTGGAAAGAATGGTCAGACAATTTAAGGTTTCTTAAGTGTTTCTTTCTAACTAATATTCCACAAAAACGTCGACTCTATGTCGGCGTTTTTATTTCACACTCTCTCTAAGAGCAAAAAGATTTAACTTACGATCTTATCGAAGATGGCGATCAAAATTTGATCAATCGATTACTGATTCATGGTTTCAGATGGTAAAACGCTTTCAGATCCTAAGTAGCTATTCACGGAGGTGCTAGTTACGCCGCAGGTGAAGTTAAGTTTCGGAAGCTAGCGATTAAGCCGTTGTAATTTCAGAATAGGAAGTTAGTGGATAGTCGCTTCAACGAACTATCAATTTAACGTTTAGCTTTTTGTAACCACTTATCCAGTTGATTACCAAATGCTTGTCTGTCGCGTTGATTAAAGGTGGCGGGGCCGCCCATATGTTCACCGCTGCTGCGCATCGTTTCCATAAAGTTACGCATGGTAAGACGGGCGCTGATGGTGTCGGTGGTATAGAGTTCGCCTCTGGGATTCAATGCTAATGCACCTTTTTCGATAGCTTCGGCAGCGAGCGGGATATCTGCGGTAATCACTAAATCGCCTTTTTGCAAACGCTCGACGATTTCATTGTCGGCCACATCAAATCCGGATTGCACTTGCTGAAAGGTGAGAAACGGTGAGGGCGGTAATCGTAAACTGTGATTGGCAATAAAGGTGGTAGGTGTTTCGGTGCGAGTGGCAGCACGATAGAGAATTTCTTTAATCACCACCGGACAGGCATCAGCATCGACCCAGATCTGGGGTTTACGCGGTTCAACTTCGGTCAATTTATTTTTCCAACTGGCGGGTACGATCCACCTGTTTGACTTTAATATGAATGGCGGCCTTGGCCATCAGATGTGCACTAACTGGCGCAGTGATAAACAGGAACAGCGTGACCAGAATTTCATGCAGACTAACACCATCAGTTTTAAGGCTGAAATGAATAGCTGAGGCGACCAGAATGGCGCCTACACCCAAAGTACTGGCTTTAGTTGGACCGTGTAAACGCATATAGAAATCGGGTAGTTTAAATAAGCCAATTGAACCGACCAGCGTGAAAAACGCTCCCAGTAAAATCAAAATTGCTAAGGTCCACTCAAGCATAATTGCCTCTATTCCATTATGTCGCCGCGCAGCAAATATTTGCTTAACGCCAGCGTACCCATAAAGCCCATTACAGCGATTAACAATGCCGCTTCAAAATACAGCGCACTTTGCAAGTTGATTCCCAGCAAAATCAGCAGCGCAATGGTGTTGATATATAAAGTGTCGAGCGCCAGGATTCGGTCCGGCACACTGGGGCCGATAATCAGCCGGATAAAACTCAATAGGATCGCGATGGCGACCATGACAAAAGCAATTGATAGGGCCAGATTCAGCATACGACAAAGATCTCCAGCAATGGCTTCTCGAATTTGCGATAGATTTCAGCTTTGATTTCTGCCACGTCATCAATGTGTAAAGCATGGATCAATAAATAACGACGGTCTTCGGTCAGGTCACAGCTGACTGTGCCGGGTGTTAATGAAATGGTATTCGCTAACAAGCTGATGCCAACCGGGCTGGTTAATTGCAATTCATAATGCAGAAAACCAGGATTGAGTTTCTTTTGTGGGCCGAGGATCAACTTTGCAACAATGACATTGGCAATCAAAATATCCCATAAAACGTAAAGGATATAATGCACCAGCTTCCACGGCCGACGAATGATAATTTGCTCTGGCCAATAGCTGGACGTCAGCCACGGAATAAAGACCGCTAAAGCGCCACCCAGCACGATATGTCCCGGATCAATGCTGTTATTCAATAATAACCAGATCGCCCATAAAATCAGGGTCAGTAACGGATGGGGAAATAGTCGCCGAAACATCATTTGCCGTTTTCTCCATGAGGAAGCGTCGTTAATACGGCATCAATATAAGCCTGTTGATCGTATAACTGTGCAGCAATTTGGCTACTCATGTCATTCAATGGTTTGGCAAAAATCACCATTAACGGGCTGACCAGCATCAGCACGATGACTGCCACAAATGCGGATTTATTTAACGGTGCTGATTGTTCCGATTTATCTTTTTTCACGCTGTAAAACATCAATGAACCGGAGCGGCAAACCGCCACGATCATCAGTAAACCGGCAACCAATATCACGCTTAAAATAGCCGCGAACCATGGATGACTGAGTGCTGAGTTCAGAATCATTACCTTACCGAAAAAACCTGATAACGGCGGCATACCGGTCAAGGCAATAGCGAGCACCATAAAAACTGATCCCACAATGATCGGACGATCAATAGGAATCGCTTTGGTTAATGAATCGGCATAGATGCCACGACCTTTAAGGATGACATCAGCGATTAAAAACATCGCCGCGCCCAGCAGAGTGGAATGTATCAAATAGTAGAAAGTGGCTGTCAGTGCTAATTCATTGTTAATACCAATGGCGATCATCAAGGTCGCTACTGACGCTAAAATCAAATACGCCACCTGACGTCGTAATGCCCGAGCGGCTAATACACCTAATGCAGCCAATGCCAAGGTGATTAAGCCTAGCAGTAAAACCCATTGAACATGAACAAATGCCAGATCACCGGCTTGTTCGCTAAAGATGGTGCCGTGTACACGGATAATTGAATATAGACCAACTTTGGTCATGATGGCGAATAGCGCTGCTACCGGTGCCGAGGTATAAGCGTACGCACCGGGTAACCACAAATACAATGGAAACATTGCGGCTTTAATACCAAATACCACCAGTAATAACACTGCTGCGGTGGCAACAACTCCTTGATCTTCTGGAGACACGGACTTTACTGCAATAGCCATATCCGCAATATTCAGCGTACCGAGAATGCCATAAAGCGTGCCGACGGCAAACAGGAACAACGTCGAACCTACCAGATTGATCACCACATAATGGAGACCGGCGCGAGTACGCAGTCGACCGCCACCATGGAGTAATAAACCGTAAGAGGCGAGTAGCAGAACTTCAAAGAACACAAACAGGTTGAACACATCACCGGTCATAAATGCGCCGTTAAGACCAAACAGCTGCATCTGGAACAACACGTGGAAATGTTGTCCCTGTTTATCGGTATCGGTGCGTATGGCATACCACAACGCCGCCAATGCGAGTAACGAGGTTAATAACAACATCATCGCTGATAAGCGATCCAGCACGATGACAATACCAAATGGTGCTTGCCAGTTACCGAGTAAAACTACCTGCTGAATATCGCTGCTTGCCAGGTTGAAACTAACCAGACTGACACCTACCAGCAAACTGACTAAGATCAGGTTTAAGATGCGTTGTGTTTGAATGCCTGCTGGACGCGCCATCAACATCAAGATGCCGCCAATTAATGGCAACAATATCGGCAGAATGGTAAACGGACTCATGACTCGCTCCGTTCAGAATCTGTTTTGGTATTGTGTCGAGTGGCTTTGCGTTCATCTTCAGAACGATGCAATCCATCAACATGATCATTGCCCAGCTCACTTCGTGCTTTTAAAGCCAGAACAATTAGAAAGGCCGTCATACCAAAGGCGATTACGATAGCGGTTAACACTAAAGCTTGAGGAAGTGGGTCAGTGTAACCGGCAGCAGCAGGATCAATAACAGCAGGAAAGCCAACTTGCAAACGGCCCATGGCAAATAAAAAGACATTTACCGCATAGGCAAGCATGGTCAGCCCCAATACGACGGGGAAGGTTCTGGCTCTCAGCGTTAAATACACCCCACAACCGGTCATAACGGCAATGACACTGGCGATTAGCCACTCCATTAGTTCACTTCCTCTTGTTTGATGTGATGCGAGGCATGACTGAGTTTACCAAGCTCTACCAGAATCATTACCGTGGCACCCACCACTACCAGGAATACCCCTAAATCAAAGGCTATTGCACTGGCCACTTCAAATTTGCCAACAATCGGCCATGTCAGATAGGTAAAGGCAGTTGTCAGGAACGGATAGCCAATAAACATCGACACCACGCCGGTCAATGTGGCAATCAATAAGCCAATCCAGATCACCCGATGCATATCAATTCGTAAACGCTCATTGGTCCAATCAATACCATTAGCTAAGTATTGTGAAATCAAAGCGACCGAAGCAATCAAACCAGCGATAAACCCACCGCCAGGTAAATTATGACCACGCAGGAAGATAAACACCGCCACCATCAACATTAGTGGGAACAGTAGGCGTGTCAGGGTCTGCATAATGGGTGGGTGTGGATCATGGCTCCAAACCAGTCCATCAACATCTTTAGTTGGTGCGAACAGTTTCAAGCCTTCCAGCATGGCAAATATACATAAACCGGCTAGTGCCAGTACGGCAATTTCACCCAATGTATCAAAGCCACGGAAATCGACCAGAATGACATTGACCACATTAGTACCACCGCCACCGGGTTTAGCATTATCAATAAAGAAGCCAGAGATTGGGGAGTAGTCACGACTCAATACCGCCATGGCTAAAAAGAAAACTGAAACAGCAGCGGAGACAGAAATAACGCCATCACGAGTAAAGCGAATATAGCTGCGTTCCTGCGGTGTGTGTTGTGGCAAAAAGAACAAAGCCAGCAACAACAGCACAATGGTGACGACTTCAACCGATAACTGGGTCAACGCCAAATCCGGTGCCGAAAACTTCACAAAGCCTAAAGCCACAATCAGACCGACTACGCCAATAGCGATTAATGCGACCAGTCGTTTATGGTGGAGTATAACCGTCAGCAAACTGGCCACTATGAGAATCAGTGACATTAACAACGTGATAACATCGGCCTCCATCATCACACGATCGCCGATTAAGGGTGAGTTGAACTGGAAGAAAGTAATGATACCAAGAACCAATGCACCACCAATTACCCACGTAACTGCTGGTTGTAAGGTGGTTTGATCGAAGGCATCGGTGACTTTTTTCGACAAGCGGATAGTTTTCCACAGTAGCCAATCAAAAACGGCTTTGCCATCAAGGCTATGCAGACCTTTTTCATTCCAGGCGAATAAACGATGGCGCACAGTGTAGACCGCCACACCCAAAACCAAGGCAATGAAACTCATCAATAATGGAATATTAAAGCCGTGCCAGATAGCCAGACTGAATTCAGGTGCTGCGGTTTGCAGACTTGATGCCACAGCCACCGTCAGAATAGGGCTGATTAAATACATCGGAGCAACACCAACCAATAAACACAGCACTACCAGGATATCGACTGGGATTTTCATAAAGCGTGGCGGTTCATGTGGTGTTTTCGGCAGATCGATCGGTTCGCCATTGAAAAATACGTCGTGAATAAAACGCAGGGAGTAGGCAACTGAGAAAATGGCGGCGAGTGTGACCAAAGCTGGAATTGTCCAGATAGCAAGTGGGGTTCCTGAGGCACTAATCGCCTGTTCAAAAAACATTTCTTTACTCAAGAAACCATTCAACAAAGGAACACCGGCCATAGCTGCCGCAGCAATCATCGCCAGTACTGCCGTGTGTGGCATCATTTTGAACAGACCATTAAGCTTACGCATATCACGGGTGCCGGACTCATGGTCGATAATGCCGGCGACCATAAATAGCGAGCCTTTAAAAGTAGCGTGATTGATGATGTGAAAAATTGCGGCAACCAATGCCAGCTCACTGCTAAAACCAAACAGCAGGGTGATAAGTCCCAAATGACTTAATGTTGAGTAAGCCAATAAACCTTTTAAATCATGTTTGAATAAAGCGACGTAAGCACCAAGCAGTAGGGTGATCAAACCGGCGGAACTGACCAGCCAAACCCATTCTGGAGTGCCGGATAAGGCTGGGAAAAAGCGTGCTAACAAAAAGATACCGGCTTTAACCATAGTGGCGGAATGTAGATAAGCCGAAACCGGAGTCGGGGCAGCCATCGCATGGGGCAGCCAGAAATGAAATGGAAACTGAGCTGATTTGGTAAATACACCCAGCAAAATCAAAACTAACGTCGGCAGATATAAGTCATGCCCTTTGATCAAGTCACCAGAAGCCAATACATCTGTTAACTGATAGCTACCCACAATATGACCTAGCAGTAACACGCCACCCAGTAACGCTAATCCGCCGCCACCGGTCACAGCAAGTGCCATCCGTGCACCTTGGCGGGCATCCTGACGATGTTGCCAGTAACTGATAAGCAGGAATGAGGTGATAGAGGTGAGCTCCCAGAACACCACCAGTTGAAGCAGGTTTTCCGATAAAACAATGCCCAGCATCGACCCCATGAACATCAACATGTAGGCGTAAAAACGGCCCATGGAATCTTTTGCAGACAAGTAATACCGGGCATAGATAATGACCAGCAGACCAATCAGTAAGATTAGTAGCGCAAATAACAGTGCCAGACCGTCAATTCTAAAAGCGATGTTGAAACCAATGGAGGGTAACCAGGACCACTGTTGAATAATGGTTTCACCGGCAAAGACAAATGCCATGGAAGGGAATAACAATGCCAGAGTAAGCAGGGTGGTTATACCGGCTACCCAGGCGGAGGCTAATCTATTGTAGCGGGTGGCCCATGCAGCAAAAGGAGCTGCAAAAAAGGGCAATAAGGCGGCAAGTGGGAGATTAAAACTGAGTAAGCTCATGGCGGCTGGTGTGATCCCTGTCGATGCTAGACGATAATCGTTTCAGCATTAGGCTTAATAACTCTAAAATGTTGTTTTGGTGTTTATCTCAAAAGCTAAGCCGGAATATACCGGCTTAGCGTGTTCATGCAATTACTTTTTTATTCAGCTGATGAAATCATGTAATCCACAGCAGCTTTAACTTCTTCATCGGTTAATTTCGGATTACCGCCACGGGCTGGCATCATATTAAAGCCTTCAATCGCGTGCTTGTAGACTGTGTCCATGCCTTGTTCAATTCGCGGAGCCCAATCAGCTGCATTGCCAATTTTTGGTGAGTTCATCATGCCAGATGCGTGGCAAACCGCACAGACTTGAGTGACGACTTGTTTACCAACACTGTTATCACCAGCTTGGGCAGTATCTTCGGTTTCGTCTACTGCAGGCGCTTCTGCAATTTGTTCTTCACCAATATTTTCTCTGGCAACCGGTTTTAATCTTTCGGCAATAGCTTCAGCATCCATGGGTTCTGGTTCTACAACACTATCAGCGATGGCCAACATATTAGACAAAATCAGATTGGCGATTACAAACAGTACTGCGACAACAATTAAACTGCCGATCAAATACTTAGGTGAATTAGTTGATTGCATGTTTACCTCAGTCTTCATAATAGTGGCACTAATTATACGGGCATATGCTCAGCCGCGCTACGCATCAGACAACGGCCCGAGCGTTATCTTGCCTAATGTTTGAGATTGGCTTAATAAATCATGAGCTTGTTCAAGTGTTTGGGGGGTAAGCTGGTCAAAATGCCGTTGTGCTATAGGCATTAATTGGTTTAATTCAACCATTTCGGCGATGCGTTTTAGTATGTTGCCCTGCTGCTGAATATCGTTGGTTTGCATACGAGTTCGGGTGAACATGAATTCCCAGACCAATCCGGCGCTTTTATTTTTCAGCAAATTCAAATCGACGGGCTGCTGAAAATTCACCACCAACGCGATAAGACCTTGTGGAGCAATTAATTCGACCATTTGCGGATAGTAAAAATCACTGTCATTCAGGCAAAGAATATAATCCGGTGCAGGCAGATCGGCTTGCCGATAGTTGGCTTGCAGTGAGCCTTGATGACTCACTACGGCATCAGCGCCTAGGGTTTCACACCATTGTTTGCTCTCTGGGCGTGAAGCGGTCGCGACAACGTTCAGTGTGGTGAGTTGTTTGGCAAGTTGAATGGCCATTGAACCAACACCACCCGCACCACCGATAATCAATAATGTTTTATTCTCATCTTTGATCGCATCAATTTTCATTCGATCAAACAGACTTTCCCATGCTGTAAGACTGGTTAACGCTAAGGCGGCCGCTTGATGCATTTCCAGATTGCTAGGTGCTTTGGCAATAATTCGTGAATCCACCAGTTGGTGCGTCGCATAACAACCCTCTCTGCCAATATCACCAGCGTAGAAAACTTTATCACCAACCTGAAAACCTTGGCATTGATCACCTATTTCAATGATAGTGCCAGCGGCATCAAAGCCAATGATTTTGCCTTCTGAATCGGGCTGAATGGTGGATTTAACTTTCAAGTCCACCGGGTTTACCGCTACCGCTTCTACGGCAACCAATACGTCATAGCCGGATGCTTTAGGTGTTGGTTGATTGATTATCTGCGTCCTTGTCTGAGCATTCTGAAACTGTAATGCCTGCATGATTATTTCTCCGATAAACGATGGACTGCTTTGAGATAAGCGGTTTCTGATGGCGGTTGTTGCTGCTGTTGGGCCAGCCACAATTGTTCAGCCAGGCAATCAACCATCAAATGTTCAGTGGTATGTGCATCACCTGTTTTAGCGGATAACTGTTGATAGGCTTGCACGATTCCAGCTGGACGATTGATGGAGAGTTGTTCGTGAACCGCAATGTGGAGTCCCAGATGCAGATAGGGATTGGTCTGACCGTTTTCTACAAAATATTCCTGACCTGATTGAACAGGTGAGGAGAGCAGGGAGTGATATTCGGGGTGAAGCGTTATTACATCAGCAATCATCTGCTCTAAAGCAGTGAGTATTTGACCTGATTGCATTTTTTGCCAAACATCATGATATTGCTGGCGCAGTGCATCACGATTCTGGCTGAAAATGGCCATCAGGCAGTTATCCGTTGTCGCTGATTACGGCGGAATTCATCACACAAATCAGTCACAATGCATTGATCACAATGTGGTTTTCTTGCTGTGCAAACATAGCGACCATGCAGAATCAACCAGTGATGGGCATCGAGTTTGAATTCGTCAGGGATCACTTTCATCAAGCGATCTTCCACCTCACGAACATTTTTGCCTTTGGCCAGACCGGTTCGATTCGACAAACGGAAGATATGTGTATCAACTGCCATGACTGGATGTTTGAAAACGGTGTTTAGAATGACATTGGCGGTTTTGCGACCAACACCGGGTAAAGCTTCCAAGGCTTCACGATCTTCTGGAACTTCACCGTTATGTTTTTCAATCAGTTGCTGGCAGGTTTTGATAACGTTTTCGGCCTTGCTGTTAAACAGGCCAATGGTTTTGATATAGCTTTTCAGCCCATCCACACCCAAATCCAGAATTGCCTGCGGCGTATTGGCCACGGGATAAAGTTTATCAGTGGCTTTATTGACGCCTACATCGGTGGCTTGTGCTGACAGAATCACCGAAATCAGCAGTTCAAACGGTGTTGAATAATTCAGCTCTGTGGTGGGCGATGGGTTTTGATCGCGCAGTCTGCTGAAAAATTGTTGCCGCTGCGTTTGATTCATTGTTAGCCCGTTGTGGTTTGCGGTGCCAGCGTTGTTGCTTCTACCTTAACGGCACGACGACTGACTCGAGCATCAATCACGTTCTTCAACGCCACGATTAATCCCAGGCCGATAAATGCACCGGGCGGCAAAATGGCAATCAGAAAACCACGGTAATCATCAATAACAGTGATTTCCAAACCACGAGCAGCTTCACCAAACATTAAGTGTGCCTGGCTAAACAGGGTGCCCTGACCCAATAATTCGCGCATGCCACCTAGCAATACCAGCACCGCAGTAAAACCAATACCCATCATCAGTCCATCGAGTAAAGAGGGTGCGACTGGATTACGAGCAGCAAAGGCTTCTGCCCGGGCGATGATCGAACAGTTGGTGACGATTAACGGAATAAATATACCGAGGATCAGATACAGCTCATGGAACCAGGCATTCATCGACAATTCGATCGCGGTGACAATCGACGCAATAATTAAAACAAACACCGGCAACCGTGCTTCATCCGGAATTTGATGACGTAACATGGAGATAATACCGTTTGAAGCCACCAGAGTCAGGATGGTGGCGAGGCCAAGTCCCAGCCCATTAATCATGGTATTGGTAACAGCCAACAACGGGCACAATCCCAATAATTGCACTAAGGCGGGATTATTTTTCCACAGACCTTCTTTAATAATCTGCTGATAGATTGTCATGTGTTTTCCTCTGCCGGGATAAACAACTTATCCTGATTAGCTTCAAAAAATTCCAATGTACGTTTGATGGCATTCACTACGGCACGGGCGGTAATGGTTGCGCCGGTAAATTGATCAAAATCACCACCATCTTTTTTCACTTTCCACCGCGATTTATCCGGTGATTCTAATGACAATCCAGCAAATTGCAGGATCCAGTCATCACGCTGCACATCAATTTTGTCGCCCAAGCCGGGGGTTTCTTTGTGACTGATTACACGTACTCCAGCCAAACTGCCATCGGTGTATACAGCAATCAAAATATTGATACTGCCGCTATAACCATCCGGAGCCACACTACTTAATACCGCAGCAACCGGTTCATTATTTTTACGTGCCCGATACACCATTGTTGGTTCTGTAGTGCCTAATAGCGGGGTAGCGGGTAACACAATCGTGTCATTCAGAATATCGTTGTCATAGACCTGTTTTGGCACCAATACATTAATGGCATCCAGTAAAGCCAGACGTTCATTTTCTTTTATCTGATCACGAGTACTTTCTTCGGTAAACGCGACTAATGTAGTGGCCACGATGGCAAACAAAGCCAGCATCAGCCCAACCCGAAACGCCGGTTGATTCCATAATGCTTTCATCGTGCCGCTCCACCATAGACACGTGGCTGAGTGTAATAATCAATCAGTGGCACCAGCATATTCATCAGGATCACGGCAAACGCCACGCCATCTGGATAACCACCCCAAATACGAATTACATAAGTCAAAATACCAACCCCAGCGCCAAACACGATACGACCTTTCAATGTGGTCGAACCCGACACCGGATCGGTAGCAATAAAAAATGCACCAAGCATAGTGCCACCGCTTAATAGATGAAACAGCGGTGAACCAGAAATACTCGAATCAATCAGGGTGGTAATACTGCTAATAATCAGCAGCGCTAAAATCATCGCCACTGGAACATGCCAGCTGATAACTTTGCGATAAATCAGCCAGATCCCGCCCAAAGCAAACCAGATATTGATCCACTCCCAGCCAAGACCTCCAGCCATGCCAAACATAGCTTGACTACTGATAAATTCAGGATGTTGCTGTAATACGATTTGCGTTTTCATCGCATCAAGCGGGGTCGCGCCAGAATAGGCATCTATACCTAAACCATTAAACTGACCGGTGAAAATCAATTGCAGTGCGCTCATCCAACCCATTGGTTGGTCAGCCAAAGATTGCACAGGCAACCAAGTGGTCATTTCTAGTGGAAAGGAAACTAATAACAACACATAACCAATCATCGCCGGATTAAATGGGTTATAACCCAGTCCGCCGTATAAATGTTTAGCAAACACAATGGCAAAGGTCACGCCAATCACCGTCATCCACCATGGTGACAACGGAGGAATCGCCAATGCCAGTAACACCGCGGTTACCGCTGCACTACCATCACTTAGAAACGGTTTTAATGGGCGATTGCGTAATTTCAGCATCAACGCTTCGGTGATGAGTGCCACTGAAACGGCTAGCGTGACATTAATTAAAACACCTGGACCAAAATAAAAGGTCATGGCAATCACGGCCGGAATTAATGCGACCAGCACTTGCAACATTTGTAATGTAACGCGATTAGCACCTGCTAAAAACGGCGGGCTCAGCCGAAAAATAGGCATCAGGCTTTTTCCTCAGTAACCGAATCGGCAGCTTCTGCTGTGTTGATCGAATCTTCTTCTTTGGCTTTTGCTGCTTTTGTTGCAGCCAGAGCGGCTTTACGTTGACGTTGACGTTCTTCTTTTTCCTGCGCCTCACGTTCTAAACGTTCGAGACGGCTTTCATGACGTTGTCTGGCAAGGTCAGATTTATGACGTTCGCGTTCCTGATTCATGATTTCAGTTTTGGCAAACCGGAAATAAGAAACCAGCGGTATTTTGCTAGGGCACACATAATCACAGCAACCGCATTCGATACAGTCAAACAGGTTGTAATCACGGGTTTGATCAAAGTCTTTGGCGCGGGAATACCAATACAACTGTTGTGGCAGCAAACTGGCAGGGCACACATCGGCACAATCACCACAACGAATACACGGTAACGGTTGGGCTGGTGGAGCCACATCATCAACACCGACCAGAATACAGTTGGCCGTTTTAGTGATCGGTAAATCATCACCGGCCAGACTGTAACCCATCATCGGACCACCTTGGATAAATGGCTCGTCCGGTTGACGTCGGGTCTCACAGAATGCCAATAAGTCTTTGATTGGCGTGCCAAATAAGGTTTCAAAATTGCCGGCGTGAGTGACATCTGTACCAGTGACAGTCACCACTCGTGAAATTAACGGTTCACCATGCAAAATAGCGCGACCCACAGCATAGGCTGTTCCAGGGTTGTGGCAGACAATACCGATATCAATTGGCAATTTATTGGTTGGTACCTGTTTTTTGGTGACAACCTGAATCAATTGTTTTTCACCACCCGTTGGATAACGGGTTGGCACCACTACTATTTCGGTTTGCGATAAATGCGATCGGCTGGAGAGGGCATAACGCATCGCTGCGATAGCCTCAGGTTTGTTGTCTTCAATAGCCAGGATGCAGCGTGAAGCTCGCAGGGCGAACAACATGATCTCTACACCATCAAGAATACCGTCTGCACGTTCACGCATCAGCATGTCATCACAGCTGATATATGGTTCGCACTCTGCACCATTAATCAGTAAGGTTTCAACGCTGTGATGCACACCTGGATTGAGTTTGATAAAGCTTGGAAAACCAGCACCACCTAAACCGACAATACCGGCATCCCGAATAATCTGCCGTAATTCATGGGCAGAATGCTGACGAAAATCTTTTATTTGTTGCCGATCAATCCAGCGATCTTCACCATCAGTTTCAATGGTAATACACGGGGCAGAAAGACCTGATGGATGTGGAATGGCATGGTCACCAATAGCGGTAATTACACCGGAGCTAGGAGCGTGCAGACAGACAGAAACATGGCCTTCAGCACGCGCAATCCGTTGGCCTTTTAAGACTTTATCACCGACCTCAACAATTGGCCCCGCAGCTGCACCGATATGTTGTTGCAAGGGAAGCACCAGTTGTTTGCTTATTGGTGTTTTACGAATCGGCCCTTGAGTGGAACGTTTTTTATGACCGGGCAGTTTCAATCCACCTGGAAAATCACCTAACGGCGCACTCATGATCCGGTTCTCCTTTGCAGGTCAACATGGGAAGGATCCGGCCAGCGCCAGGTGTGCGGGTTCGGTTGAGTTTCGACCATATCAATACAATCTACTGGACAAGGTTCAACACATAATTCGCAGCCGGTGCATTCATTAGCAATAACCGTGTGCATATGTTTGGCAGCGCCGAGAATGGCGTCTACAGGGCAGGCTTGAATACACAAAGTACAACCGATACAGCGTGCTTCATCAATCACAGCCAGCATTTTCGGTTTTTCCACCCCACATTCTTCATCGAGTGGTTTGGGTTCCACATCAAGCAAATCGGCCAGTGCCTGAATGGTAGCTTCACCACCGGGAGGGCAACGGTTGATATCAACTTCTCCTGCAGCGATCGCTTCTGCATAAGGTCGGCAACCGGCAAAACTACATTGACCACATTGGGTTTGTGGCAGGATTTTATCGATTTGATCGACAATCGGATCACCTTGAACTTTGAAACGTATCGAGGCAAAGCCGAGCACAAGTCCCAGAGTCAACGCGAGCAGCGTGATGGCTATAATCGCTGTCAACATGGCTAAACCTTCACTAAACCGGCAAAGCCCATAAAGGCCATCGACATTAATCCAGCGGTGATAAGCCCAATAGCAGCACCTTGGAACGGAACGGGTACATCAGCTGCCGCTAGTCGTTCACGCATCGCAGCAAAAATGATTAATACAATCGAGAAACCGACAGCGGCACCAAAGCCATATAAGGCTGATTCCAGGAAGCCGTGTTTTTCCTGAACATTGAGTAACGCAACGCCCAGTACCGCACAATTGGTGGTGATCAATGGCAGGAAAATACCCAAAACCTGATACAGCAGTGGGCTGGTTTTATGCACGACCATTTCGGTGAATTGAACGACAACGGCAATAACAAAAATAAAACTGATGGTGCGCAGGAATTCAAGACCCAGTGGAGACAGCAGGTATTCGTTGATCAAATAACTACTGATAGACGATAAGGTCAAAACAAATGTGGTTGCCAGCGCCATGCCCATTGCTGTTTCCAGCTTGCGCGAAACACCCATGAACGGACACAGGCCGAGGAATTTCACCAGCACAATGTTGTTCACCAGAATGGTGCTTATTAAAATTAGGGCATAGTCAGCCATGTAATAACCTACTGATTTTCTCAGGAATTAGCATGAGTTACTGCTTTACCCTGATTCAAATACAAATTATGAACCGAATATTATAGCTTAATAACGCTTTTAATGTAGCCTTGCAGTATGAGGTTAAGGCTTGATGGTGAAGGACTTAGCGTCCGTAGCAACGAGTTCGCAATCTGACTATACAATCAGTCAATAATTCCTTTGTGTTTATCAAGCCGCCGCAGAATTATTACGACGCTGTCTGACAGCCGCGGCTAATTCACGCAACAATGGCTCACTATTTTCCCAAGCCATACAGGCATCGGTAATACTTTGACCGTAAACCAGTTCTTTGTCAGCTTCCACATTTTGTCTGCCGCCAACCAGATTACTCTCCAGCATTAAACCGATAATGCGTTTATCACCGGCTGCGATCTGTTCAGCCAACAAACGTCCAACCACTTCCTGTTGCAGGTGATCTTTGCCACTATTGGCATGACTGCAATCGACCATAATTCGCACTGATTGCCCACTGCGGCCAATCACTGCAGCCGCTTCATCAATACTGCTTTTATCGTAATTAGGCTTTTTTCCACCACGTAAAATGACATGGCAATCCGGATTGCCAGTAGTAGAAAAAATAGCGGAATGGCCATCTTTGGTCAGGGACATGAAGTGATGTGGTTTTGATGCTGACAAACAGGCATCCACCGCGATTTGCAGTCCACCATCGGTGGCATTTTTAAAGCCAACCGGGCAAGACAAGCCAGAAGCCAGTTCACGATGCGCCTGACTTTCTGTTGTACGCGCACCGATTGCGCCCCAGGAAATCAGATCGGCAATGTATTGAGGGCTAATCAGATCCAGATATTCTGTTGCAGCAGGAACACCCATTTCAGCAAGATCCAACAGCAATTTTCTGGCGATATTCAGTCCGTCATTGATTTTGAAACTGCCATCGAGGTAAGGATCATTAATCAGACCTTTCCAACCGACAACGGAACGAGGCTTTTCAAAATAGACACGCATAATGATATGCAGATCATCAGCCAGCTCGTTAATCAAAGGCTGCAAGCGACTGGCATAGTCACGTGCCGCATTGGGATCATGAATAGAGCAGGGGCCAATAATGACGATTAAACGATCATCACGGTGATGCAGAATATCCTGACACGCAGTGCGAGCGTTAAACACGGTTTCAGATGCCGCATCCGAGATCGGTAATTGTTCATGCAATTGCGCTGGTGGCAAAACTTCCTGAATACCAACGATGCGTAAATCATCTGTGTTGTAACGCATTTTCAACCTGATTTGTGTTCAAAAAATAATCGGCAATTGTAATACGTCGGGGCCTTTTACGCTATTTCAAGCTGTCAGGGTAGAGCGACAGCAAATAAATCAGCATTCATCCAGAGATGAACCCAGATACTGGCGATATAGCCAAGCGCAATTGCCCAAATCCATTTCAAATGTGCGACAAAGGTATAGATACCACGGGCTTGCCCCATTACTGCTACGCCAGCTGCTGACCCTATCGACAACAGTGAACCACCGACTCCGGCGGTTAACGTGGCAAGTAACCATTGACCATGACTCATGTCAGGCATCATAGATAACACGGCAAACATGACAGGAATGTTATCGACAACTGCGGAAATCAAACCGACCATGATATTGGCAGTGGTCGCACCTAATTGACCATATAAAAACTCTGAACCTACACTGAGATAACCAATGGTACCAAGGCCGCCAACACATAAAATGATGCCGTAGAAAAACATTAATGTGTCCCATTCGGCGCGTTGCAATTGCTCAAAAATATTGAACGGCATTTTCTGCTGGGTTTCGTCGTTAATATTGAATGCGGTCTGACCATCGTTTTCACGTTTATCCATCAGTCGCTTATCGCGCATTTTTAGAAAATAACCATGCAGTTTCAGTAGACCTAAACCTGTCATCATGCCAAGTACAGGCGGTAAATGCAGGAAGTGGTGACTGCTGGCAGCCATGGCAATGGTGAGGATAAATAATCCAACAACTACCATCGCTCCGGCTTTAAGCGGGGCATATTCATGAACCGCTATTGAGGCCACATTTTTAATTGCCAGTGATAATAAAACTGCCGGAATTAACCAGTTCACCAACGACGGCACAAACAGTGCAAAAAATTCATGAAACGCCAGTACACCTTTTTGCCAGACCATTAACGTTGTGATATCACCAAATGGGCTGAAAGCACCGCCAGCATTGGCCGCTACAACGATATTGATACAAGCGACAGCAATAAATTTATGATTATTGCCGGCAACTGCCATGACCACGGTGGCCATTAATAAAGCAGTGGTTAAATTGTCGGCTACCGGTGAGATGAAAAAAGCCATCAAACCGGTCAACCAGAAAATAGTTCTTAATGAAAAGCCTTTATTGACCAGCCAAGCACGAATCGCGTCAAAGATTCCACGTTCGCCCATGGTGTTGATATAGGTCATTGCTGCCAGCAGGAATAAAAACAGTTCGGCATATTCCAGAAGATTGTGGCGAATCATGATGCCAGCTGTTTCATGGAAAACCGGATCGGTTTGCTGGGCGTAAATCATTGCAATCAATACCCAAATCAAACCCGCAGCCACAATGACCGGCTTGGACTTGCGCATATGGATCTGTTCTTCGGCGATGACCAATCCATAGGCGATAAAGAATATTGCTAATGCGGCAAAGCCAACCCAATGTCCAGTCAAATCAAGCATAGCTGCATTTTCTGCTGCCAATAACGCTGGAGAAAACAGTGACATTAAGACAAAGATTGTCCAGCCGGACAATGACTTGGATAAGCCTGAAACGGGCATGATAGCTTCCTGCGATGGGGGGTAAAAAAGCTGTTAGATGATACCCCTCATCGCTGGAATAACAACCCTTATTTTAGAACTTTTTGATAGAAACCTTCAGCAGCATCAGTAACTAAATCAAATACATGGTTAAAGCCATTCTGCCCGCCGTAGTAGGGATCCGGCACATCGGTTTCATCACGGCCTTCGGCATAGTCAAGAAATAGTCTGACCTTATGTTGATATTCAATTGGACAAGCCTGTTTGAGGATATCCAGATTGTCCTGATCCATCGCCAGAATGTAATCAAAATGCTCGAAATCTTCGTAACGAAATTTACGAGCTCTGATAAAAGATAAATCTACACCACGTTGCTTAGCGGTTTGTTGGGCACGGGTATCAGGTGGTTCGCCAACGTGATAAGCATGTGTGCCGGCAGAGTCAACCAGAAACTTGTCACTGCTGCCTTTATCTTTCAGCAAACTGATAAACACACCTTCTGCGGTAGGTGAACGGCAGATATTGCCCATACAGACGAATAACACTTTGATTTGACTCATTCTTAACTAGCTCCGTAGCTCGGCCAATAGTTGCGAAATCATGGCATCGGCCTGACCGAGGTAGCCGCCACCAAATAGATTAAGATGATTGATAATATGATAAAGGTTATAGAGCGTTTTGCGGGTGCGGTAACCGGAATCCACTGCTCTGATACTCCGGTAACCCGCATGAAAGTCACTGCCAAAGCCACCAAATAATTCAGTCATGGCCAAATCGGTTTCAGCATCTCCGTAGTAACAGGCTGGATCAAAAATCACCGGATTACCATGCTCATCTGCAGCAGCATTGCCGCCCCATAAGTCGCCGTGTAATAAAGAAGCTTGTGGCTGATAATCCGTGAAAAAGGCTGGCAGTTGTTCAATTAACCGTTCGCCATTTTTCTGCAGACTGCCTCTAAAGCCATTTGTGGCAGCGAATTCAAGTTGCTTTCCAAGACGCTGTTGTTGCCAGAACTCCACCCAGTTGGCAGAACGATCATTAATCTGCGGCGTGCTGCCTATGGTGTTATCCATATGCCAGCCAAAATACGCTTGTGGATGTTGATGTAGCAGTGCTAACTGTTCCCCCAGTTTGGCATTGGCTGCGCCGCGCATGCTGCCAAGAGGAATGTATTCCAATACAAGATAACTATGACCATCGGCGGTGCCATAACAAATGACTTTCGGCACGCGAACAGCGTTGAGTTCTGCCATCTCTTGCAAGCCTTGGGCTTCAGCAACAAACATATCTGACAGCTTCGGACTATTTACTTTAATAAAGAACTGAGTATCGGGTGTTTTCAACTGATAGGCGGTATTTATGCAACCGCCGCCTACCGAAGACAGTTGATGAGGTTGGCAGTTGAGTCCAGTTACACGTTCAATTTCCTGGATTATTTCAGTGAGTTGAGCCATGTTTGTCTCCACGAAAGGTGAGCAGCTAATTTAACCATGCTAAGCTGAAACGACAATTTTGCCAAAACATGCAAGGAGTTTGTCAATGTCCACACATACTGAAGCGAGCCCGCCAAGTCCCAAACAACAAGTGGCCATCAAGGCTGCTGAAATAGTCGACAATGGCATGATTGTCGGCTTGGGGACCGGTTCAACCGCCAACCTGTTTATCAATGAACTGGCTCGCCGACAGCGTGAACAGCAATTGGATATTCAGGTGGTTGCCAGTTCGGTCATTAGTCGAGTTAAAGCCCAGCAGGCTGGACTAAAGGTCATTTCCATCGAGCATTTGTCGCATCTGGATATGTATGTGGATGGTGCAGATGAAGTTACTACCGATATGCAGCTGTTAAAAGGAAGAGGTCAGGATCTGGTTTGTGAGAAATTATTAGCAAGTCATGCCAGCGCTTTTTATGTTTTGGTTGATGACAGCAAAATGGTTTCCAGAATTGGTGAAAAAAACGCCATACCTATTGAAGTGATGCCAAGTGCCGCGCAATTAGTATTAAATCGACTGGCAAAATTGCAGGCTAAAGGCAGTCTCAGGCTAAATGCTGCGGGTGATAATGTGGCCTATAGTGCGGCTGGAAATTTAATTCTGGATATGCAATTTACTGATCTTGAAACCGCGCAGATTAATGCCTTGCTAACCGTTATGCCGGGAGTCGTTGAGCACGGTATTTTTGCGGATATTGTTAAAGCGGTGTTTATTGGTTCGTCGGATGGGGTGAAGCTGTTACAGCGTTGAGAAAACATTAAACAAAAAGGGCAGTGTCAAACACTGCCCTTTGTTTAAACCGGTTAACTTGCGACCGTTATTTTTTTAATTCTTCCAGAATGGTTTCGGCTTTGGATTTACCAAACTCACCCGAACCTTCCACGCCGATATATTTCACTTCACCATCGGTAATAATCATCGCGGCCCGGAATGAACGAACGCCCATGCCACCACCGGTTAAATCACGATCCAAACCTAATGCTTTGGTGTATTCAGCGCTGCCATCAGCCATCATGCGTACTTTGCCATTGGCTTTTTGCTCACGGCCCCAAGCGGCCATAACAAACGCATCATTGACTGCTAAACACCAAATTTCATCAGCGCCAGCGGCTTTAATGGCATCTGCATGTTCGACATAGCCAGGTAAATGTTGTGATGAACAAAGTGGGGTGAATGCACCCGGTACCGTGAACAATACAATGGTTTTGCCTTTTGCCATCTCACGCACATCCATCGGCGACGGATTCATCGGGCAGCCATTTTCAGGATCAAACTCCACACATTCGGTTAATTTGCCATCAGGTATTTGTTGTCCAACTTCAATCGTCATAACTCGTCCTCATTGATGAATAAGATTATTGAGTAGGATAAGCCATCTCTCTCGAGATAAAAACACTGATTATTAAAGGGACTTTCAAGTTTGGTGCAATCCATTTAAATCGTTATGATGAAGCACATAATGTTTTAACTGGAGTAAAAAATGACCGCAGAAAAAACTATCCTGAACTGGGGGATCCTCGGTGCAGCGCGTGTCACCGAAAAATTAATCCCTGCCATCATTGAAGCCAATAATGCAAAGCTGGTTGCCGTCGCCAGTCGTCGAAAAGGCGCTGCAGCTGAGGCCTTGGCAAAACTGGCGCCTGAGAATAACCATATTCTTGCTCTGGACGATCCCGAGGCTTTATTAAGTCATCCAGATATTGATGTAATCCATTTGCCGATGGCGAATGAAGAGCATGCCGAATGGGCATTAAAAGCCATTGCCCATGGGAAACATTTGCTCATTGAAAAACCGATGGCCTTAACGGTTGAAGATATTGATGCCATTACCCAAGCCGCAAAAGAGAAGGGCGTCAAAATAATGGAAGGCTTTATGTATCGCTTTCACCCACAACATGACGCGGTCCGGGAAATCATTGAGTCCGGTGTGATCGGTGATGTCAGAACGGTCAGCACGCGTTTTGCCTTTCCAATGAAACCAGCTCGTTTATATCGGGTTAACCGGCCCATTGAAAACGGTGGTGGAGCAATGTGGGATATCGGACCGTATGCCATACATACAGCCAGATTATGGTTTGATGAAGAACCTAAAGCCGTTACCGCTGTTGCCAACATAAATGAACATGGTGCGGATTTAAGCCTGACAGGTGTTTTCGACTACGGTAATGGCCGGTTTGCCCAATTCGAAATGAGTTTTGAACATGCCCGTCGCAGTGTCTACGAAATCATCGGTACCTTGGGTGGCATAACCTGTCATACCACCTGGCAACCGGCAGACGAAACGGCCAAGATTTCCTGGTGGACGGAAGCAGGGCAACAGGAAACGGTTGAAGTGCCAGCAGCCGATCAATTTGTGAATGAAATTGAACATTTTTCCGATTGTGTAATGAACAACACTGATCCCTTACTCAGCCTGCAGGATGCCCGATCTAACTGTAAGGCTATTGTGGCTGCATTGCAGTCGGTTAAAGAAGGTAAAACGATAAAACTCGATTAGAAAATAAAAAGGCTGCACATTGATGCAGCCTTTCTGTTACTTAAACCTGAAATTTATCAACCGTGGTTTTGAGGCGTCCAGAGAGCAGGGCAAGCTGTTGGGCCGTTTGAGATATTTGTTCACTGATTTCGGCCCGATCCTTCGCCATTTGTGAAATTTTGTCGATTTGACTGTTAATTTCATTGCTGTCATCACTTCCTTGTGCTGCAGCCGCTGCAATATTTTCAATAACATTATTTGTCTGCTGGGCGCCGGCATTAATCTGCTGCAGCGATTGACCAGCTTTTTCGACAAGTTCAACGCCATGTTTGACCAGAATTTCACCCTGATCAGCATGTTTGACGGCATTCTGTGTTTCTGATTGCACAGCAGCGATGACCTCTCCAATCTCTAATGTGGCCTTGGATGTACGCTCAGCTAATTTGCGTACTTCATCAGCCACGACGGCAAAACCACGTCCTTGCTCGCCAGCACGCGCGGCTTCAATAGCGGCATTTAACGCCAGTAAGTTGGTTTGAGCCGCAATGTCTTGAATTACTTGAATGATTCCGCTGATTTCGTCTGAACGCGCACCGAGATTAGTGACGGTGGCCGCCATATGTCGAACAGCTTCAGCGATTTGATTAATGCTATCAGCCGCTTCAGCCACAACTGTTCGTCCATTTTCTGCAGAGAATTGGGCTGTCTTGGAAATTTCCTGAGCTTCAGAAGCATTATTTGCCATCGACTCAATAGTCGAATTGATATGGGTGATTTTCTCGACGATATCGTCCACTACCTGCTTCTGTTTGACGGACCCGGTGGCAACGCGATCGGAAATATTCGTAAGCTGATTGGCTGATTCAGACGTTTTTTGAGTATGTTCCAGCAGATCACGAATAATAGTTTGTAAATTATTCATAAACTGATTAAAGGCACTGGCGACCACGCCTATTTCATCATCGGCATTCACAATAGGTAATCGTTTGGTGAGATCCGCTTCACCAATAGCCAGATTACTCATCGATGATTCAAGTTCACTCAGAGGCAGCAATAAACGACGGGTTAATAGTCGAATAACAATGGCAGAAAGAATTACCAAAATAATGGCAAAAATCACACTTTTGGTAACCAACTCGCCAATAATATCGAAAAACCGTGCTTTTTCGACACCAACATACAAAATGCCGATGACTTCACCATTAGCATTCAGAATCGGCTCGTAGGCCGTAAAATAACGCACGCCTAGAATGTCTGCTTCACCATGAAACGGCTGCGCCTGTTTTAATACCGTGTCGTAAACTTCACCTGGAGCGAGCTTTGTACCAATGGCGCGTGTTCCATCGTCTTTAATCACATTAGTCGATATGCGCGTGTCGTATTGAAAAATAGTGGCCGTTCCGCCCACTAATTCTTTGATTTTATCAACAACAGCATAATCCTGATCGAGGGGCTGGCCATCAAGTAGCAACTGGTTGTTTTCCAGGCTGAATTGCTGACCTTGCTGCTGTAACACGGACCAGGCCACCCGCATATTACTTTCCTGGTTTTCCTGGGCCTGCATATATAAGCCCTGACTCAGAATATAGGTGGTAGCGCTGACGATAATGAAAGTTAAAAACAGACTGCTTACCACATTCGACACAATGAGTTTCTGGTATAGCTTCATATTCTCTCACTCCAGCTCATGCTGTTTTTTATAGATATAACTACTGCCTCAGATGGTTATCGTCCGCCTTGACAATTTAATGAGTTATATTCAATTTAACAATTATTTGTGATGCGCTAAATGGCCAAAAGTAAGATGTAAAGTTGTTAGGAGGGGGTAAATAAAAAAGCCACTCAATAATTATAGAGTGGCTTTTTCTAAGGCTTATAAGCGAATAACTTAACTGGCAGTTTTAAATTTACTGATCGATTGTTGCAGCACATCCGCCAACTGATTGAGTTCATAACTCAAGGTTGAAATCGATTGGGAGCCGGCTTCAGCCTTATCTGATACGGCAGTTATCCGGCGGAAGTTATTGTTAATTTCCTCGGCCACTGCCGATTGCTGTTCGGCGACACTGGCGATTTGGGCATTCATATCATTGATCGCGGTTACTGAGCGACTGATGACCGCTAAGGATTCACCGGCATGCTCTGCCTGAGTGACACATTGATGCGCTTTATTTTTGCCTTCTTCCATCACTTTGACCGCGATTACGGTTCTGCTTTGGGTTTTTTCAATCAGCTTTTGAATATTTAAGGTTGATTCCTTAGTACGACTGGCCAGGCCACGTACTTCATCAGCGACAACAGCAAAACCCCGACCATGTTCACCGGCGCGGGCCGCTTCAATTGCTGCATTTAAAGCCAGTAAATTAGTTTGTTCGGTGATATCAGCGATGACTTCGACAACCGTACCAATTTTTTTACTGTCCTCTGATAATTCATCAATTACACGTGCTGCTTCTTCAACTTTAGCCGCCAACTCAGCAATACTGGCAATCGTTTTACTAACTTCCTGATTACCATTAATGGTTTCTTTATCAGCAGTTTGAGCCTGCATGGCAGCCTCACTGGTCAGGCGGGCAATTTCTTGCACAGAAGTAGAAATTTCACTGATCGCATTGGCACCATCCAAAGTTTGCTGCTTTTGATCAATAACCAAACTTTGATTTTCGGTGGAAGTTTTATTCATCACCTTGGCTGCATCAGATACCTGCCCGGCAGAATTACTAATCGCTTTCATGATGTGTGAAAGTTCACTCGACATAGAGCTCAAGGCACCAACAATGCTTTTCGGGAAGTGGGTTTGAGCTTGTTGAGTCAAATCACCCGATGCAAATGCACTGATTAATTCTGCAGCAGAATCAGGCTCACCACCGATGGTGGAATAAAGACGACCAATCAACCGATAGCTCACAAAAATGGCAATGACAATGGCAATTAGCGTAACGGTGATCATCAAAGCCATAAATCCACCCGTTTGCTGACGAATGTAATCGACTTGATTGCTGATAGTGACTTCCTGAAAATCGATAAATTGATTTACGGCAGCTAACCATTGTGTGTAAGCAGGAGAAGTATTGACCATCAGATAATCCCGGGCTTCTATGTTTCTGCCTTGACTGATTAAGTTAATAGTCTGGGCTGTGTGGGCCAAAGTCTGTTGTTCAATTGCTTTGATATTGTCTAACAGTGTTTTTTCTTGAGCGGTAAATTGCTGTGGATTATTGGCCATCGCTTCAAGGTTTACAGCTGATTCAGCATAGAATTGTTCTAAGCGTTCGATATCCTGTAGATGCTGTTGGCGCTCGGCACTATTTTCGCTTAACACTACATCTCGAATGGAAATAGCCCGGTCATGAACACTGCCACGAAAGTTAATGGCGGCACGTGTAATGGATGCATTAGCGGCACGTTGTTTGACACTATCGACCTCGTTGATTTTACTCATTGTGCGATCAATTTTACCGACTTCGTTTATGCCGATTATGGCGATTAACACCATTAAACTTAATACGATGCCAAAGCCGAGTTGAAGCCTGTTTTTGATAGTCACTGAAATTTCCTGGTTATTTAATGCAACGCATCTTCGCGGATCGCATGTGAGTTTTGTGTCAAAGCAATATTATGTATGCCTGTTTAAATAGCGAAATCAGGAAATTTCTTAAAATGCTTAGGAATGAGCATTAGCTATCATTTAGCGTGGGTGTAGCAACGAGGGCTATACGGGGAGTGATTAAAACAAGCTCATTTGACTATCTGGAGCTTGAAATATGTCACAACGTAATACAGGCAGAGTGGAGTTGACGTTTAATTTTTTGCAGATATTGCGAAAACGTTGAGCTAACAAATCAGCAAAAATACCTTCACCGCGAAGCCGATGACCAAACCGCGGATCGTTATTTTTACCGCCGCGTAAATCATGTATGCGATTCAAAATATGTTGTGCTTGATCCGGGCGGTGAGTTTGCAGCCAGTCTTCGAACAATGGACTGACCTCCAGCGGTAATCTGAGCAGAATGTAATGGACATCTAATGCACCGGCATCTACCACGGCTTTTACAATATTCTCAAGCTCCGCATCGGTTAATACTGGAATAACCGGCGCAATTAAAACTGTTACCGGAATACCTGCAGCGCGTAATGTTTCAATGGTTTGCAAACGACGTTTCGGAGTACTTGCTCTGGGTTCCATTATTCGTGATAAGGCAGGATCCAGTGTGGTTATAGATAGATGAACCTGTACTAAATCTACTGAGGCCATCTGTTGCAGAATATCAATATCACGTTCTACCATGGCCGACTTGGTCACGATATGACAGGGATGACGGGTTTCATTCAAAACCTGCAGAATCTGTCGGGTGATTTGATAGTCGCGTTCGATTGGCTGGTAGGGATCGGTGTTTGCGCCTAATGAGATGGGCGAGCATTGATAATTCTTTGCCGCTAATTCTTTTTTGAGCAACTTTGCAGCATCAGGTTTAGCTGTCAGTTTTGTTTCAAAATCCAGTCCGGGGGAGAGTCCTAAATAGGCATGGGATGGGCGAGCATAACAATAAATACAGCCATGTTCGCAACCACGATAGGCATTTATGGATTGGCTAAAAGGTAAATCAGGCGATTGATTGCGGGTGATGATGGTTTTCGGGTGTTCTATTTCTACCGTCGTTTTGGGCGGGTTTTCTGGTTCCTGAAACCAACCATCCTCAACTGTTTCCCGTTGGTGAGCATTGTATCGCCCATCAATATGCTCAGATGTGCCGCGTCCTTTGATGGGAGATTTATGATTCAAAGTTAATCAGAAAGATAATATTCCACAGTAGAAACCACGCGAACCTGTTTGATATGCGGATTATTGTTGTCGCGAGCGGTAATGCTGAATTGGCCTTGAGACGCTTTGCGAATTTTGCCTAAATCACTGTCAGAATCCTGGGCAAACTTCTCAGCAACTTCACGGGCGTTTTCAGTGGCTTCTTCGATCATTTCCGGTTTGACTTCATTGAGTCGGGTAAACAGATATTCGGTTTGTGCCATGTAGTTTTCACCGGTCAATACCAAACCTTGCTTACCTAATTCCGCCACAGCAGGCATTGCCAGTCGAACCGCCTCAATATTTTGCGAATAGACAGTGACGGTTTGCGTTGCGGTATAACGAAATTCTGCTCTTGGACCACCACCATATTGTTGAGCGGACTTGTCGATAATTGCGGGTGCGTTGAAGGTGATCTCGTCTTGCTTAATGCCACGCTGCTGCAGAAACTCACGAACTTTCTTGCCGTTACTTTCAATCGCTTGATACAACTCAGGCAGATCGTTATTGGCTTCAGTAAATTGAATTGGCCAAATCACCACGTCGGCAGGGTAGTCACGCTCAGATAAACCTTTTACCGTGACGCTGCGTTCCAGCTGTTTGAAATCAATTAACGCCTTACCCAGCTGAAAGCCTAGCAACGTTAAGCCCAGAAATAATGCTCCACCCAAAATCAATGCCGTTGTTTTACTTTGATTAGCCATCATTCCAAACTCCTGTTGTATCAACGATGATCAGTAAAATGTTCTCTGGCGTAAGCGACGCGATCTTCGACGCTCATCCTTTTTTTGTGGCTTAGACCTTCAATCTGACGCAATCTAGGCAGTAAACCTTTGCCATTGGCAATTTGAATGGTTAGGCCAGGACGGGCATTCAGTTCCAGTAACATCGGGCCTTTAAAACGATCCAAGACGATATCGGTTCCCAAATATCCCAAGCCGGACATTTCATAACAAGACACAGCCAAATTTAATACTTCTTCCCAATGCGGCACATTCAACGTCATCATGTTGAGACCTGTGTCTGGATGCAGCAGAATTGGTTTATCAAATTGTACGGCACGCAATGCATGGCCATCACCGATATCCAGACCAACACCTACTGCACCTTGATGCAGGTTGGCTTTACCATTGGAAGCGGCAGTTGATAAACGCATCATTGCCATTACCGGAAAACCACGAAACACAATAACGCGTGTATCAGGCACACCTTCATAGCTGAAACCGCTAAAGCAATCATCAAAATGAATCAGATCTTCAATAATGGCGACATCAGCACGACCGCCCAGCGAAAACAATCCCGCTAGAATATTGGATACATGACGTTCCAAATCACCAATGTTGGCGAATTGACCATTTGATTTGCGATATCCTTCTTCACTCTGCCGAGTGATAACCAAAATGCCTTTGCCACCTGAACCATGGGCCGGTTTGATACAAAAACCGCTGCTGCAGCGTTGCAGAATACCAGCAAGATCTTTTACCGAATGTTGTTCGCTGATGACACCAATCAAATCAGGCACTTTTACGCCTGCTTCCAGTGCCAGTTCCTTGGTTTGTAACTTATCGTCGACCAGTGGAAACAGATGGCGTGGATTGTAGCGGCTGATATAGGAAACATTACGCCGATTCATCCCCAACACACCGATTTTGCTCAGTGCACTGGGATGCGCATAACGCTCACGCATGGTTTGAAACCAGTTCAATTTTTTTTCAGCTGGTTCGCTCATTGTTTATCCAGCTTGGTCAGAGGTTTAAACCGCTTTAATTCAAGCAAACGATAACCGGTATAACTACCCGCAACCAATGTCAGTGCCATCAGAATCAGCTGAATTCCCATAAAGTTAAAGGTTAAATGGCGAACCCAGTCGAGGTTCATCGCCAAGTAGGCAAGGATGGCAACCAGTAACGAACCACCGCCTTGAATCATAACTTCCTTGGCACCTTCTTCTTCCCAGAGGATAGACATACGTTCAATGGTCCATGCCAGAATGATCATCGGGAAGAAGGTGATTTTCATACCTTCAGTCAGACCAAATTTATAGGCGACAATCGAGAAGATAGCGATCATGCCGATAACCATAATAATGACCGCGGATATTCGGGCGACCAGTAGTAAGTTGAGATAGGACAAGTAGGATCGGATCATCAAACCTACGCCGACAATCAGTAAAAAGCCGATCAAACCGGTCATTAAACTGGTTTGGATAAACGCCATGGCAATCAATACCGGCATAAAGGTACCCGAGGTTTTGATACCCACCAGAATTCGCATCAAGACAACAATCAATACGCCTACCGGGATCAGCAAAATACCTTTAAAAATAGCTTGTTCTTCAAGCGGCAGGGTATACAGCGAAAAATTCAGCCATTCGTTATCAGCAAACTTTTGGTTTAAAGCGATGTTGAAGGGTTGCTCTTGTGAAATCATTGAGAAAGTAACTTGTGCATTGGTTGCACCTACCACTTCCAATACGGGGCCAGAATGATATTGCCACAGCAACATATTTTCAGCTTGGCCTTGTACACCGGTTTCAGGGTTAAACACCTCATAGTCTTCGCCATCAAACACCTGAATGTATTCAATTAATGACTGACGTCGACGGCCATCTTCCAGATACAAAGCATGAATGCGTCTGGCAGGCACGCCAGCTTCTTGCAGCAATTGAGCAATCCAGATGGTTTTAGGCTTGAGTTGTGCCAGCAATTCAGCGGTTTGCTGTTGATTATTAAATTCGTGAATCAGTTCACGAGCCAGCGTGTAGTTGGAAGACGAGCGTTCTGTGGCACGATCCAGAATCATTTGGGCGGCTGAAGCATAAGGCTCTTTTTCAACGTTTGGTTTAACGTTTGCTACTGGCTCCTGTTCTGCCGGAATGGCATACGGATCCAACAACATATCAACTTTGTAATAAAGTGATTGATTGCCAGTGGCTTCGCGGATAGACCATTCTGCGTAGGTGCCGCCTTTACGATCAACAAAGGCTAAACCATAACCCGGACTAGCTGTTTGTTGATTAAGCTGAGTAAAGCCCGGTTGGGTATTTGGAATGGCTAGACGGGCAGTAACCGGTTCACCACGAGCTTCAAAATCTACCTTGGCTTCAATTGACCAAGTTTGACGTTGTTCACCTGGAAACCAGGGAATATCAAACGCAATATGACGATGTAAAGTAAGCGCTAAACCTGCAAAAAACAGCAGACTGACCAGAATATAAAACGGCGCACGTGATGCCATGAGGTTTCCTTATTCTTCTTCTGATACTTTAGGATTAGCTTGTTCTGCTTTTTTCGGAATAGCTGATGCCCGATCTGTCAGTAGCTCTGGTTTAGGTTGAACATTTTTCTTGGCAACGTCGACTACAGCAATATCTTTCAAAAACTCACGGCCCAGCAAAATCGGATAAGTCATATGTGAACGATCGGTGAGGGTAAATTCTGCGGTATCGGTCATATTGCCGATCTTGATGGTTAGTCTGACGACCGGACGTTTATCCACTTCATTAGTTGAAGATTGACGGATATTGGCAATTCGGGCGATAGGTGCTTCTACCTCATAACTGTTATCACTGCCTTCTTCCGGAACAATAGTAAAACGCGCCCATTTCTGACCATCACGTTCCAAAGTCACAATATCTTGTGCCGTTAACGATGAGGTTGTGGCACCGGTATCTACTCGAGCTGGGAAAACACGATTGACGGCTTCAATCCATAACCACTCAGATTGACCCAATACCAATTTATCACCCAATGTCATCGGTGCTGGTGGCGGGCAGCTTTGGCTGCTTGCAGCAGAAGCGACTTGAGCTGTTTGCACAGATTCGACTACTGCACGTTGAGCCAGTTTTTCACTGAGCTGCTCAACTTGATGGTTTAACTCATCGAGTTGTTTGCGAGTGACTTGTTGTTCTTTGGAAAAAGATTGCAGGCCAGCTTGGTGCTTGTTTTGATTATCGATAACTTTTTGGCATTGCTGACTCAGTTGATTTTGAATTCGGGATTCACTGTCACTAAGCGCTGACTTTAATTGTTCATTTGAAACGGTCGGACGGGTTTCATTTTGAACGCAAGCTGTTGTAAACAAACTAGATAAAATAAGGATGAGAGGTAATTTATGTTTGAACATGTCTTTCCTAAAGCTTAAAACGGATTATTAAGTCAAAACGCAATTATCAAAACAAAATTGATAGGACTGCATATTATGAAGTAATCCCTGCTAATCCGGAGATATTTTCTCGGTGAGTAAATGTACGTAACGTCCCATGTCACGATAGGTAGGCATACGGCAATACTGATGCTCTAATGCCAGTAATTCTTGTTCATTTGTCTGGTTTCGGCTCTCAGAGTTCAAATAATCACTAAACACGCGAATTCCACTGTATTGAATTATCTCAAAACGATTACTTTCTAAAAACTGAATCAATTCATACGGATATTGTGGAAACGGCGGACTTAATTTGTTTCCGGCACCAATATAGCGATCATTCAGGATTGGTTCCAGTCTCCAGCCACCTTGAATGATATTTTTATAAACCATGGCGTTGCGGTTATAAAACATCAATGACAGGTAACCACCGGTTTTTACACGGTCTAGCACAAGTTTTAAGGTTTCTAAAGGCGTTGCCAGCCATTCCACTACGGCATGGCAAATCACTAAGTCAAACTCTGCTAACTGCGGTGCCAGCTGCTGAATTGAAGCGTGATGGAAGCCTGCATCCAGCTCTGCTTGCGCAAATGACTGCTTGGCCTGCTCAAGTAATTTCTCTGAAATATCACATAAAGTCAGTTGATGACCAAAGCCGGCCAACCACAAACTGATTTGACCGGCTCCACAACCTGCATCCCAAATCTGTAAATCTTTAGATTCGGTGAACTGATGTAAATCTTGTTTAAGTATCTCTAAACGTAACTGACCCTTGCTGGTGTCATAAATACGCGCATTAAAGCGCTCAGCCAAATCGTCAAAATTACGATCCTGTTGCATCAGGCGGCCGGTTTAAGCAGGTTATCCAACAAGGAATCGATCGCCAGAATGCGACTTTCAGCATCCGGCATATTATCTGTGAATCGCAGTTTATCCTGACCATCCAGTTTGAAGCGGGAAGGCTGTTTCTGAATCAACTGGATGATGGTCATCGGCTCAACCTGTGGTTCTTTATCAAACAGCAATCGGCCCCCTTGATCATAAACATCGATTTTACGGATACCGATGGTCTTGGCTTTAAGACGTAATTCATGCACGGCAAAAAGGGTTTGAACTGGTTCGGGTAACAGACCAAATCGATCAATCATTTCCACCTGCAGTTCACGCAACGCTTCTTTATCTGCCGCTGCGGCAATACGTTTATATAACACGAGACGAGTATGCACGTCGGGTAGATAGTCTGATGGAATCAACGCCGGTACATGCAGATCGATTTCCACGGTCTGCCGCGCCATATTATCCAGATCAGGGGTTTTGCCGGATTTCAACGCATTGACCGCGCGTTCCAGCAATTCGTTATATAAGGTAAAGCCAATTTCCTGCATCTGACCGCTTTGTTCATCACCTAACAATTCACCAGCACCACGAATTTCCATATCGTGAGTTGCCAGGGTAAAGCCAGCACCTAAATCTTCAATCGACTCAATAGCTTCCAAGCGTTTGATAGCATCGGCTGTCATGGCCTGTTGCGGTGGCGTGATCAGATAAGCATAAGCACGGTGATGTGAACGACCGACACGACCACGGATTTGGTAAAGCTGAGCTAGACCTAATTTATCGGCTCTATCAATAAAGATAGTATTGGCGGTCGGTACGTCGATACCGGTTTCAATAATGGTGGTGCAAACCAGCACATTAAAACGCTGATGATAAAAGTCGAGCATCACCTGTTCCAGCTCACGTTCACGCATTTGGCCATGCGCCACTGCAATGCGAGCTTCCGGCATTAAGGTTTCCAGTTCACGCGCTACGCGATCAATGTCTTCGACCTTGTTATGCAAGAAGTAAACTTGTCCCCCACGTTTGATTTCACGCAGCATACCTTCACGGATTTTGTCGGCATTCCATTGCAAGACAAAGGTTTTGATTGCTAAACGACGAGCCGGGGCGGTGGCAATAATCGATAAATCACGAATGCCGGAAATCGACATATTCAATGTGCGTGGAATCGGCGTGGCAGTGAGGGTTAATACATCGATCTGCGAGCGATATTTTTTCAGCTGTTCTTTTTGTGTGACGCCAAAACGATGTTCTTCATCAAGCACAAACAAGCCCAGACGCTTCGGATCAATATCCTGCTGCAATAATTTATGTGTGCCGATGACGATATCAGCAGTGCCTTCAGTGATGGCTGCTTTCACATCATCCAGTTGTTTCTTGCTACGAAAACGTGACAAAACTTCAACTCTGATGGGCCAATCAGCAAAACGATCTTTAAAGTTTTCGTAATGTTGCTGGGCGAGCAGGGTAGTCGGTACCAAAACCAATACCTGTTTGCCAGATTGAACCGCCAGGAATGCCGCACGCATGGCAACTTCAGTTTTACCGAAACCAACATCGCCACAGACCAATCTGTCCATAGGCGTTTCTGATTGCATATCGGCAATCACTGCATCAATCGCGTCTTGTTGATCTGGGGTTGTTTCAAATGGGAACGCTGCCGAGAATGCTTCATATTGCTCATCAGGTGACTGCATTGGCGGTTTTTTATTGGCAGCACGTTTGGCATAGATATCGAGTAATTCTGCAGCCACATCACGTACTTTTTCAGCAGCACGGCGGCGGGCTTTTTCCCATTGTGTAGTACCGAGTTGATGTAACGGAGCAAGTTCTGGAGCAGAACCGGAGTAGCGACTGATTAAATCCAAAGAGGCGACTGGAACATACAACTTATCACCCTTGGCATATTCCAATGTCACGTATTCAGTCGCAACATCACCGACATCGAGAGTCTGTAAACCCAGATATCGTCCTACACCGTGATCTTCATGCACTACGGCATCACCGATGGTGAGTTCGGCAAGGTTACGGATAATGGCATCAGAGTCACGTTTTTTACGGCTGCGACGGCGACGCTGCATAACCTGTTGGCCGAATAACTGGGTTTCAGCAATGACGGCAATATTTTCACTTTGCAGCAGCAAACCTTGTTCGAGCGGAGCCACTGTGATGCATAGCGGGGCGCTTTCATTAATAAAAGCATCCCAATTGTCGACCACTTTGGGTTGTAACTGGTTTTTACGCAGCAGATCCAGCAACGTTTCACGACGACCTGCAGATTCGGCAGCGATTAAAATCCGCCCCGAAAACTTATCTATAAATTGGTGTAATGCTTCGCACGGACGATCTTGCTTGGAATTTAATGGCAACGAGGGTGGCATTACCGTGGCGTAATTACTGTTACCGGCTGAGCCATCAATTTCAAAGTTCTGGCATTGCAATCGTTGCCACTGTTTGAATTGACTGAATAATTCTTCTACCGGCACAAACACATTGATCGGCGGTAATAACGGTCTTTCTGGATCGACACTATGCTGACGGTAACGGATCTGGATTTCCTGCCAGAACTGTTCGGCGGCATGAACCGTATCATTGAGCTGCACTAACAGCGTGTTGTCCGGCAGATAATCGGTAAGGCGTGCGGTCTCCTCGAAAAACAACGGCAGATAAAACTCAATACCGCCCGGCATATTGCCGGCACTGACTTCACGATAGATCAGACTGCGTTGTGGGTCGCCATCAAAATACTGCCGAAATTGTTTACGAAACAGGGCAATACTGTCGTCATTAACCGGAAACTCACGCGCCGGTAACAACTGGATCTGATCGATATTATCTATAGAGCGTTGTGTTTCAGGATCAAACGTCCGCAGCGTATCAATCTCGTCATCAAACAAATCAATACGAAACGGCTGACGGCTACCCATTGGGAATAAATCAATGATGGCCCCACGAACGGCAAATTCGCCATGCTCGATAACCTGGGCCACATTGCGATAACCGGATTTTTCCAGTTTCAGACGCCATTGTTCGATATCAAATTGATCGCCAACCTTCAGTTCAAGATGGTTGCCATCAAGGAATGCTCGCGGTGCAATACGTTGCATCAAGGTGGCAATCGGCACTAGTAAAATGCCACGTTTGAAGTCGGGCAAATGATGCAAGGTTTGCAAGCGTTCGGAAACAATATCCTGATGCGGAGAAAAACTGTCGTAAGGCAAGGTTTCCCAGTCTGGGAAATGCAAAATCGACAGTTCGGCATTGCCTAGATAAAAACGGATTTCCAACTCTAATCGATGGGCACCGGCCACATCATCTGTCACTACTAATAAAGGCCCTTCATGCTGTTGCGCTGCTTTTGCCAATAACAATCCCTGTGCACTACCGTATAATTGCCCGGCACGAAGTTGATCTTTGGCTGATACTGGTAAGACAGGCTGAAGCAAATTAGCTGGCAAGAGTGATACCTTGATATATTGAAAGTGAGAAAGCGCGTTATTTTCCCATACTTGACCAAGTACAGCATCCAGCATTTTCAAACAAGATAATGTCCTTACAAACAATAAGTGTTAATGCTATAGTCAAAATTTTGCAACGAAGCGGAGATGAAACATGGTGAAACGTACGGAAAATGTTGTGTTATTAAAAGTTATTGGCACTGCTGAGTTATTAGCTGCCTTGGCCATGTTTTATTTTTATCACGAAAATGTTCCAGCCATAATTGGTGGGTTAATTTTGTTAGGCTTATCTGCCAACAGTTTTTACCAAGCCCACAAATGCTATCAACGTCAATATTCTCCAAGAAAAGACGATAATTCTTAAATCACGGTTTTAATGAGTCAGACTGAAAATCCCACTACCGAACCGAAATTCGACCCGGTCAGTTTTGTAAAATCACTTACCAGTCGGCCCGGTGTCTATCGCATGGTCGATGCGGAAGGCACGGTGATTTATGTCGGTAAGGCTAAAAATCTAAAAAAACGTGTCGGCAGTTATTTTCGTAGCACTGGTTTAACCAGCAAAACTCAAGTTATGGTCGCCCAAATTGTGGCGATCGAAATCACCGTTACTCACACTGAAAACGAAGCTCTGATCCTGGAAAATAACCTGATCAAAGAGCTGATGCCGCGTTACAACGTGTTATTACGTGATGATAAATCCTACCCATACTTATTAATATCTGGTGATGACTATCCACGATTGAGTGTCCATCGTGGTGCCAAACGCAAAAAGGGTAAATATTTCGGACCCTATCCAAGCGCCGGGGCAGTTCGGGAAAGTCTTAATCTGCTGCAGAAACTGTTTCCAGTGCGTCAATGTGAAGACAGTTATTATCAAAATCGCAGCAGGCCCTGTCTGCAATATCAAATCAAACGTTGTACGGCGCCGTGTGTGGGCCTCATATCTGAAGCGGATTATCAAAAAGATGTGCAGCACACCATTATGTTTCTGGAAGGCAAAAACCAACAGGTCATGGATGAGCTGAGTAATCAGATGGATGTTGCTTCGCAGAATTTACAGTTTGAGCAGGCCGCTTCTATTCGCGACAAGATCATCAGCTTACGTCGGGTACAAGAACGACAATATGTCAGCTCAATGCAAGGCGATTCTGATGTGCTGGCGGCCATCGTGCGAGATGGCATTGCAGTAGTTGAAGTCAGTTTTGTTCGTGGCGGTCGTAATCTCGGTAGTAAATCGTATTTCCCGAAAGGCTCATCAGATCTTACTGAATCAGAATTGCTAGCGGCCTTTATCCCGCAGTATTACCTCGGTAAAGATGTTCCGGCTGAAATACTATTGAGTCATGAAGTCGAAGATGCACAACTGTTGCAAGATGTATTGCAGACTGAGTCCGGCCACAAAGTCAGTATACGTAAACCGCAACGCGGCCATGCAACCCGCTGGTTACAAATGGCGATGACTAATGCCGAAATCAGCCTGACACAACGTATCAGTAGCCGTTCTAATTTGTTACAACGCTTTGAAATGCTCCAGGATGCTTTGGAGCTGGACGAGCTGCCCAAACGTATTGAATGCTTTGATATCAGTCATACCCGAGGTGAACGCACGGTTGCATCCTGCGTGGTGTTTGGCCTGGAAGGGGCGATTAAAAGTGACTATCGCAAATTCAATATAGAGGGTATTACCGGCGGTGACGATTATGCTGCCATGTATCAAGCCTTAAGCCGACGTTTTACCCGCTTGAATAACGGCGAGGGCAAACGCCCGGATTTATTGCTGATTGATGGCGGTAAAGGCCAAATCAAAGAGGCTCAGGAAGTACTCGCAGAATTAAATCTAAGTGACTTACCGATTTTAGGTATCGCCAAAGGCCCGGCTCGCAAGCCCGGCGAAGAAACAATATTTCTAGTTGGCCGTGCTGGTGAAGTCACCCTATCTGCCGATTCACCTGCATTACATTTATTGCAGCAGGTGCGTGATGAAGCACATCGCTTTGCCATTACCGGTCATCGACAACGTCGCGCTAAAGCCCGTAAAACCTCTACTTTAGAAGATATTGCCGGGCTTGGGCCCAAGCGTCGGCAGAAGATCCTGCAACAATTTGGTGGGCTTCAAGAGGTCAAACGAGCCGGGGTAGAAGACCTGCAAAGAGTGGAAGGCATCAGCGCCGCTTTGGCACAGAAAATTTATGACTTGTTTCATCCGGACAATTAACGGCTTCATAGTGCTACCATAGGCGCTATCTATAGGTTACAACGATATTATTATGCTGAATTTACCCAACCTTCTCAGTTTGCTTAGAGTCTTACTGATACCTGTTTTGGTCGCTTTGTATTTTCTACCAAGTCCAAATGCGACCATCTGGGCAACCGTGGTGTTTGTACTGGCGGGCATTACCGATTGGCTCGATGGTTATCTGGCAAGGCGAATGAATCTTACCTCACCATTCGGGGCTTTTATTGATCCAGTCGCTGATAAATTAATCGTTGTCGTCGCGTTATTGTTGATTCTCTATAAGTCTCCGGTATGGTTTATTCTGCTTCCCGTCATCGTTATCGTATTTCGTGAAATAACAATTTCCGCATTACGTGAATGGATGGCCGAAATTGGTGCCCGTCATGTGGTCCAGGTTTCTTCGCTCGGCAAGTGGAAAACCACCTTTCAAATGATCGCCATCGGCTGCTTAATTTTCTATAAACCGCTGTTTGGATTACCTGTTTTTGAGATTGGCGTAGCCTTGTTATATGTGGCAGCTTTGCTCACATTGACCTCAATGATCACCTACCTGAAAGCAGCCTTGCCAGTGTTGATAGATAAGGGTTGACAGAAAATATTAAGTGCCTATAATGCACGTCTTCCTAAGCGGGAATAGCTCAGTGGTAGAGCACAACCTTGCCAAGGTTGGGGTCGCGAGTTCGAATCTCGTTTCCCGCTCCAAGAATAAAAAAAGCCGCGGTCAGTCCAAGTAACTACTGCGGCTTTTTAGTTTTGGATAGCTTAAGAAAGACATACCATGGCTGGGTGGCAGAGTGGTCATGCAGCGGACTGCAACTCCGTGAACGCCGGTTCGATTCCGACCCCAGCCTCCATATTCTTGTTCCATACTGTACCATGATGATTATAAATGATTGTTTCTTAAGGAAAAATCATGTTTGGTAGTCTCATGTTGTCTCATTCTATTTCTTGACATCTCACCATTTTAGGGGCAACCTTCGGGGCAGCTTTCAGCTGTAATCAGGAGATGCCCCCATGCCGTTATCTGATATCAAAATTCGTAATGCAAAGCCGGGTATAAAGCCTGATGGTAGCCTTACGCATAAACCTTACCGTCTGAGCGATGAGAGGGGATTGTATTTGGAGGTCTCGCCAAAGGGTGGTAAATACTGGCGATTAAAATATCGTTTCGATGGAAAAGAAAAGCGTCTATCACTTGGGGTTTACCCAGATATATCTTTGAAAATTGCTCGCGATAGACGAGATGAACTTCGTTCTCAAATAGCCGTAGGAATTGATCCCTCAAATGCTCGCAAAGCAGAAAAACTCAGCAAAGCGGGTGCAGAAAGTTTTGAATTTGTTGCTAGAGAATGGCACGGTAAATTTCGAAACGGATGGTCGGATGATTATGCTGACAGAGTTCTAACTAATTTAGAAAATAATGTCTTCCCCTGGATTGGTACTCATCACATTTATGATATCACTGCATCTCAACTTCTAGCAGTATTGAGGCGAATTGAGAATCGAGGTGCATTAGACACAGCTCACAGAACAAATCAGCAATGCGGGAAAGTTTTTAGGTATGCAGTGGCTACTGGAAGAGCTGAACGTGATCCTTCTCAAGATATTCGAGGTGCACTGCCACCTGTCAAATCACAACATCATGCTTCACTAACTGAACCAAAAAAAATCGCAGAACTGTTAAAGGCAATTGATGGCTATTCTGGTTCTTATGTGACAGCTTGTGCGTTGAAATTAGCTCCATTGGTTTTCGTTCGGCCTAAAGAATTGAGAAGTGCTGAATGGACGGAGTTTGATTTGGAAAAAGCTGAGTGGCGTATTCCTGCTGAAAAGATGAAAATGCGATTACTGCACATTATTCCTTTATCTAAGCAGGCATTGGAGATCTTAAATGACCTTAAACCACTTACTGGTTTAGGAAAATATCTCTTTCCATCCATCCGAAGTTTATCCAGACCAATGAGTGAAAACACTATTAACGGTGCGTTGCGTCGACTGGGCTATACAAAAGAGGAAATGACTGGTCATGGATTTAGAAGTATGGCCTCAACGATTCTCAATGAACAAAACTGGAATCGTGATGCTATCGAAAGACAGCTAGCCCATAGTGAACGAGATGGAGTTAGAGCAGCATATAACTATGCTGAATATTTACCAGAGCGTCAGCGCATGATGCAATCCTGGGCTGATTACCTTGATGAACTTAAATCTACTCAGTTGATTTGAGTTTCATATGTACAAATGTACAACACAAGCTATAGCTTAAAGTACACCATATCATCTAGCCGAATGCTGAAGATAAAATTTGTTCTGATCAGGTCTTCACAGCCCACCTAGCTACCATTCATAATGGTCATATAGGTTTAATTCAAGAGTTTCGCATGAGTAATGAGCTGCCGAGTATTAGGGATAATAATCCATTGCAATTAGTACGAATTAAAGACATTGTCTCTATCACGACTTTGTCACGATCTACTATTTATAGGCTTGTCCAGAATAATCAATTTCCTGCTCCTATTAAGCTTACTCCATACACGTCGGCGTGGCGTCACTGTGATATTGAATTATGGATTGAAAAGAGGGCTGCTTAATGAATGAAAAATCTAATGTATTGCCAGTTGAGTTATCAGATAGCCAAAAAAATAATATTCTTTCTACCCCCCCTGCAAATGATCCAATATTTGTTGAAGACAAATTATTTAAATTTCGTGTTGCTATTAGTAGAGAGGTTGCAAGATCATATTGGAATGCAAACCTCCGACAAAAACGATTGCTTACATTGGCAATTAGCCGTATTGATTATTCCAAGAAGGCGCCCAATTTAGTAAAATGGA
>JAMDEF010000092.1 GCA_023488305.1 Gammaproteobacteria bacterium
ATCTGATTACAGATTTTAAGCCACTTGGCATGCTGATTAAACATCGAGTCGATAATATGAATAAAGGCTTCATAGCAGGAAAAAAAACCATGGCGGCCAGTTAACAAATAACCTTCCAGCCATCCCTGACACTGATGCTCACTGAGCATTTCCATCACTCTGCCATCTTTGGACAACTTGTCATCACCCGGAATCATTTCCCCCATCCAGGTTCTGCCGGTGATATCAAGCACATCCTGCCAACGATTGGAGTTATTTTCATCGGGACTGAACAAGCGGAAATTCTTGGCATCAAGATTCTGTTGCATCACATCGCGTAAGAATTTACCCATTACTCGGGTAGCCTCGCCTTTCGTACCTCCAGGCTTTTTGACTTCCACGGCGTAGTCACGAAAATCCGGTAAGGTTAAATCCTGTATTAGTTGACCACCATTGGCGTGTGGATTCGCTCCCATACGACGATGACCAATCGGCGCTAATGCCGCCAGTTCGGCATTAAGTTTGCCATTGTCATCAAACAGTTCTTCCGGTCGATAGCTTTGCATCCATTTATTGAGGATCTCGACATGCCCTTCCTGATCCATATCCCCCATTGGCACCTGGTGAGATCGGAAAGTCCCCTCAGTTTTTTTACCATCGACTTCTTCGGGCCCTGTCCAGCCTTTTGGTGAACGTAAAATAATCATTGGCCAGCGCGGACGAAGATGCACACCATGTTCCCGTGCATCGTTCTGGATATGCCGAATTTGCTCCAATGCCTTATCCAGCGTTGCCGCCATCAGTTGATGCATCTGCTGTGGATCATCGCCCTCAACAAAATACGGCGTGTAGCCATAGCCATAAAATAAGGCTTCCAGTTCATCATTGGGGATACGTGCCAGCACGGTCGGGCTGGCGATTTTGTAGCCATTCAAATGCAATATCGGTAATACCGCACCATCATGTTCAGGATTCAAAAATTTATTGGAATGCCAACTGGTCGCCAACGCGCCTGTTTCTGCCTCGCCATCGCCGACCACACAGGCCACAACTAAATCGGGATTATCAAATGCCGCACCGTAAGCATGGGATAAAGCATAACCCAATTCTCCCCCTTCATGAATCGATCCCGGGGTTTCCGGAGCAACATGACTAGGTACGCCTCCAGGAAAGGAAAATTGTTTGAATAAACGTTTTAATCCAGCTTCATCCTCGGAAATCTCCGGATAGGTTTCACTGTAGCTGCCTTCCAGATAAGTATTGGCAACCAATGCCGGACCACCGTGACCAGGACCGGCTATATAAATCATATTGAGATCACGTTGTTTGATAACGCGGTTTAAATGCACATAAATAAAATTGAGGCCGGGTGTGGTGCCCCAATGGCCCAACAGACGTGGCTTGATATGACTTGCCTGCAGCGGTTGTTTTAATAAAGGATTGTCATAAAGGTAGATTTGTCCTACCGACAGATAATTTGCAGCACGCCAGTAAGCATGCATTTTGTCTAATATGTCCTGATCGAGTGGCTGAAATGTATGCGATGTTTCAGATGTCATTTTACTTTTCCCCTTGATGATTCAGGTTCAATAGATCACACATCGACTGTGCAATCATTAATTCCTCATTGGTCGGGATGACCCAGACAGTAACTCTGCTCTGTGATGTTGAAATGCGCAGAGCGTTTTGCTGATTTAATTCGTTATCCAGTTCAATACCGATAAATGCCAGTTGCTGACAAATCTCTGTCCGTATTTCCGCTACGTTTTCACCAATCCCGCCGGAAAATACCAAGGTATCCAAACCACCTAAAGCCGCAGCATAGGCACCTATCTGTTTTCTGATCTGATAACAAAACACATCAACAGCATCCTTGGCATTTGGATCTGTAGACCGTTGTTCCAATAACTGCTGCATATCACTGGTTGTGGTAGAAATTCCCAGCAAACCAGATTGCTGATTAATCATTGTTTCAAACTGTTCAGCATTCATGCTTTCACTTCGGTTAAGAACACCGAATAAACCCGGATCAAGATCACCACTACGAGTCCCCATAACCAGGCCAGCCGCTGGCGTCATCGCCATTGTGGTATCAATAGATTGCCCATTTGTGACAGCAGTCATGCTAGCTCCATTGCCCAGATGCGCCAAAATTATCCTGTCGTGATTAGCATTTTCAGCATTCTGCTGTTGTAACACCTGCATTAAATATCGGTATGACAGGCCATGAAATCCGTATCGATAAATACCTTTTTCATAATATTGACGGGGAATGGGGAGTAATTTGGCAACTGTTGGCAGATGTTGATGAAACTCAGTATCGAAACAAACCATTTGTTTTAACTGTGGGAAATGCTGGTCAAATGCATCGATTAATTGAATTTCACCCGGTAAATGCTGTGGATCAAGAGGTGTTATTGCCGATAAATGCTTAAGTAATTGTTTGGTGACCCATTGCGGATTTTTATATTGATGGCCACCGTGAACAATTCGATGTCCGATAACTTTAACTGAACTGATATCAATATTTTTATAGAACCAATCTATCAATATCGCAACAGCCTGCTGGTAGTTATCAGCCTTGATATCTTCAGCGGACTCTTCTGCCTGAATGGAATTTGTGACGCGCAACTTGGCTGTAGACAATCCCAGCCCTGTGAGCTTGCCGAATATAATGGGAGTTAGCGATTCGGTTACGTTATACAACGTAAATTTGATACTGGATGAACCGCCGTTGATAGTAAGTAAATACGTTTTATCTTTGGGCATAATCGATCCATTAGATTGAATTCGATCATGCCCACACTAAACCGCTTTGTATAGCCGGGAAAAAGATTAATGACGCAATTGTTGATTTAGATCAGGAGAAAATTGCCATAAATTAAATTGTCTCAGCCGCCATTTGCAGGCAGCTGAGACAAATATTAAATTTTACGCCAGCTGGTTTTACCAGCAGCATCTTCCAATACAATTCCCATTGCAGTGAGTTCATCACGCACCTGATCTGCGCGACTCCAGTCTTTCGCCGCTCGGGCCGCATTTCGTTCAGCAATCAGTTGCTCAATTTTGCCACTTTCATCTTGTTGACCACCAGTCAGAAAAACTTCAGCAGATTGCTGAAACAATCCAAGTACATCACCAAAGGACAATATCAATCCGGCCAGATAAGCTGATTTTTGCTCGTCGTTTTCTTCGCGTGCTTTGTTCAATGCCTGACGCACGTCTGCCAATAAAGCCAACGCTAGTGCTGTATTAAAATCATCATCCATGGCTTCAGCAAAGCGCGGCGCAAATTCAGCATCATCCTGCCATCTCACCTGTTGTGGGGTGACATCACGCAGTGAATGATAGAACCGGGTTAAGGCCGTTTTGGCTTGCTCCAACTGATCTTCAGCATAATTGAGTGGACTGCGGTAATGACTCATTAAAATGAAATAACGCACGGCTTCTGCCGGATATTTGGCCAATACTTCACGAACGGTAAAGAAATTACCCAGTGATTTGGACATTTTCTCGTCATCAATCCGTACAAAACCATTATGCATCCAGTAATTAACATACTGGCAGCCATGCGCCCCTTCGGATTGGGCGATTTCATTTTCATGATGTGGGAACTGCAAATCCTGACCGCCGCCATGAATATCAAAATGATGGCCTAAGGTATCTGCCGACATCGCTGAACATTCAATATGCCAGCCGGGACGACCCGGTCCCCATGGCGATTCCCAGGAAGGTTCTTCCGGCTTGGCGGCTTTCCACAAGACAAAGTCCAGCGGGTCTGTTTTCGCCTCATTGACAGCCACGCGCTCACCGGCACGCAGGTCATCAATATGTCTGCCCGATAATTTGCCATAGCCTTCAAACTCGCTGACATCGTAGTAAACATCACCATTGTCAGCCACATAGGCCAGGCCTTTATCGATCAGCGTTTGCACCATCTTTTGCATGGCGCCAACGGCTTCCGTGGCTCTTGGCTCCAGATCAGGCCGCAAAACACCCAACGCATCAGCATCAGCATGCATTTCATCAATATAGCGATCGGTTAAGGTCTGAATCGATTCGCCGTTTTCCATCGCACGTTTGATGATTTTGTCATCAATATCGGTGATATTACGGATATAGGTCACTTCGTAACCACTGGCTCGCAGGTAACGCGTCACCACATCAAACACCACCATGACCCGCGCATGACCGACATGACAGAGGTCGTAAACCGTCATGCCGCAGACATACATTTTAACTTTGCCTGGTTCGATGGGTTTAAAGACGTCTTTCTGCTTGGTTAAGGTGTTGTAGAGTTTTAACATTTTTATTTGTCTGAAGTATCTTTTAAGTCAATTGTCAGATTAAATACCGGTGTATCGGCGCTATGGTCATAGCGATCACTGATAAAATAGCCTTCGCGTTCAAACTGAAAAACAGTTTCTGGTTCACAATTCACAATTGCCGGTTCTGCAATCGCTTTAATCACTTTTAAAGAATCCGGGTTAACGTCATCAAGATAGTTACCCGTTGCTTTTCCCGGCGCTTCCGCCAAAAACAACCTGTCGTATAAGCGCAACTCGACTTCTTTGCCTTCTGTCGCTGAAACCCAGTGAATCACGCCGCGCGGTTTCATTTCAGGGGGCGGATTCTGACCGACGGTACCAGGCACTAACGAGGCAATCACTTCAATGATGTCGCCGTTGGCATCCTTGATGACCTCATCAGCCTTGATCACATACGCACCCCGTAACCGCACATAATCACCAATCACCAGACGCTTGAACTTTTTCCGGCTCAGACTGGTGTCTTCAGTAAAGTCGGTGGCATCAATAAAAATTTCTTTGGTGAACGGCAATGAACGCTGGCCCATGGCTTCCTGTTGCGGGTGATTGGCTACTTCCAGCCATTCAACGCTTTCAGCGGCATTGGTGATAGTCACCTTCAAAGGATTGAGCACACACATGGCACGCGCTGCGTTTTCATTTAAATCTTTACGGATTTCAAATTCCAGCTGGGCAATATCCACAATACCATCTGTTTTCGCCACGGCCAGACCGTCACAAAATGCGCGTAACGCCGCAGACGTATATCCGCGCCGTCTCATACCTGAAATAGTTGGCATTCTGGGATCATTCCAGCCGGCAACGATATTTTCATCGACCAGTTGTTTTAAATTGCGCTTACTGGTCACCGTGTAGTTAATATTGAGACGGCCAAACTCATACTGCTTAGGCTCTGAGGGCACCGGCAGGTTTTCAATAAACCACTCATACAACGGACGATGGTCCTGAAATTCCAGCGTACAAATACTGTGGGTGACGCCTTCAATTGCATCGCCCTGCCCATGGGCAAAATCATAGCTGGGATAAATACACCATGTGTCACCGGTCTGGTGATGTGACTGCTTACGAATGCGATACAGAATCGGATCACGCAGGTTCATATTAGGCGAAGCCATATCGATTTTTGCCCGCAACACACAAAAACCTTCAGCAAAATCGCCATTTTTCATTTTTTCAAATAAAGCCAGGTTTTCGTCTATGCTGCGATTGCGAAATGGTGATTCTTTACCCGGCTTGGTCGCCCAACCACGGTATTCACTGGCTTGTTCAGCGGTCAGATCACAGACATAGGCTTTGCCTTGTTTGATCAGATGAATGGCCCAATCATAGAACTGCTCGAAATAGCTTGATGCATAACGTACATCACCCGCCCACTGAAAGCCCAGCCACTGCACGTCTTCCATGATGGCTTCAATGTATTCCTGCTCTTCTTTAGCTGGATTGGTGTCATCAAAGCGTAAATGACAGTCACCGCCGAATTCCTTAGCTAAACCAAAGTTCAGGCAAATAGACTTGGCATGTCCAATATGCAAATAACCATTGGGCTCAGGTGGAAAGCGGGTGATAACTTTTCCGGCGATCCTGCCAGAATCAATATCTTCCTGAATAATGGGACGTATAAAATTATGATTGACGGCAGATTCTGACATATTGAATGTTTACAGTTGAATGTGAACGCGCATTATACGCTGTCAGCAGCGTCGGATAACAGCGCTGTTTCGGCATGTTGCCTCAGAAAAGCCGTTTCGTGTTCACCTGAATCGCTTTGATGCACTATCATGTTAGTTTTTTGCAATTTTGGAAGTAAGACACTATGAAAATACTCTATCGCCATTTGGCACCACTGTTTTTTGCTTCGTTTTCTCTTGCTGCTCAGGCGGAAGGCGGCAGCACTCAAACTAAAGTGAAGCTCACCACCAATCACGGCGATATTGTTATCGCGCTGAATGCCGAAAAAGCCCCTGAAACGGTTAAAAACTTCATTCAATATGTTGAATCCGGTTTTTACGATGGCACCATTTTCCATCGTGTCATTGAAAACTTCATGATCCAGGGTGGTGGATTTGATGAATCTTTTAAACAGAAAAAAACTGAAGCGCCAATTCAGAATGAAGCCGATAACGGCTTGAGCAATAAAAAAGGTACTGTCGCAATGGCGCGTACTGGCGATCCGCATTCTGCAACTGCACAGTTTTTTATCAATACCAAAGATAATGACTTTTTGAACTACCGTGGCAAAACCATGCAAGATTGGGGTTATGCGGTGTTTGGTGAAGTCATCGAAGGTATGGATGTGGTGGATTCAATCCGCAAAGTGACAACCACTATGCGTGGTGGTCATCAGGATGTGCCGTCAGATGCAGTAGTGATTGAAAAAGCTGTTATGGTCGAATAATTCAACACATTGATAAAATGAAAACCCTGTTTATCTCAGACTTACATCTTAGTCCTGACCAGCCGGAGCTTATCCGGCTGGCCACTGACTTTATTACAAAGCAGACTGAGGTAGATGCGTTTTATATTTTGGGTGATATCTTTAATACTTGGCTGGGAGACGATTTGATCCCGCCAGAATTTGATCCATTCATTCATGCTTTACAAGATCAGCAGCAGCAAGGCAGCAAAATTTATCTGATGCAGGGTAATCGTGATTTTATGCTTGGAAAAGGTTTTGCCAGATTAGTTGGTGGAAGCTTATTAGATGATCCTGTAGTGGTAAATCTTTATGGTCATTCAATATTATTAATGCACGGGGATAGTTTGTGTACTGATGACGTGAGTTATCAGCGTTATCGCAACGTAGTGCGTAAGCGATGGTTACAAAAGTTATTTTTGGCGATGCCGTTGTTTGTACGGCAACGTATTTCCGATAAAATAAAAGCCAAAAGTAAGCAGCAAAAACAATATAAACAGGCTCAGATTATGGACGTCAATCCAGCTGCTGTCAGACTGGTTATGAAGCAATATCAAGTTAATTTTCTGTTACATGGTCATACGCATCGTCCGGCTATTCACCAGCTGGAAGCAAAACAAAACATCCCCAACTATCGAATCGTCTTAGGTGATTGGCACTCTGAACCTAGTTATATCGAAATTACTGCTGAGAAAATACGCTTAGTCGATATGCGTTTGCCTCAGGGTGAAACTCAGCTCTTATTCGCTTGAACCGAGATATTCGTCCAAAATCTCACGTAATTTTTTGGGTGGTACGTAGCCCGGCAACATTTGTCCATCTTCTAGAAAAATAGCTGGTGTGCCACGCACTCCCAATTTACCACCGATTTCAAAATGTTCCGCCACCGGATTGTTTTCACATAAAGAGGTTTTTTTCACCTCACGCTGCGCCTTGGCATCGGTCATCGCTTTTTGTTGATCTTTAGCACACCAGACTTCTATTAGTTTGTTAGCAGATTCTGATTCTGCGCCAGCACGTGGATAAGCCATATAGCGAATGCTGATACCCAACTTGTTATAGTCCTTTACTTGTCGATGTAATTCACGGCAATAACCGCAATCAATATCGGTAAATATAGTTACGGTGTAGTCCGGTTTTTTTGCAGCAAAGATGATTAAACTATCCTCGTTCAGATCATCCAATATCGCTTTTTTCAATTCTAAGCGCCGAGCTTCGGTAATATTTTCGCGCGATTCAAGAGCTAATAAATCACCTTGCAATAAATATTTACCATCAGCTGTAAAATAATATATTCGACCGTCAATAATTCCTTCATACAAACCGGTTTTGCCAACGGGTTCTAACGATTGCAATTGCATATCGGGTAATTGTTTTTTAAGTTCAGCTTTGAGTTTTGTCATATCGTCGGCTTGGGCAAAGCTCATACATAACATTAATGGTAGCCATACCAGTCGGCTTAATTTCATTCGGTTATTTCTCTTAATCTCGAAAATTATTGAATTGCAGAGGCATATCAATCGAATCATGGCTTTTCAATAACGCCATCACTTGTTGTAGATCATCACGTTTTTTACCAGTAACCCGAACACTATCACCTTGCACTGCTGCCTGAACTTTAATTTTGCTCTCTTTGATGAGTTTTATGATGGTACGTGACAAGTCTTTTTCGATACCTTCACGTACAACCACATCCTGTTTACGCATCTTGCCATAGCCCACTGAATCTTTTAGCTCCAGGCAGCTGATATCGATACCGCGCTTCACTAATTTCATTCTCAGAATATCCAGCAACTGATCCAACTGGAAATCACTGTTGGCATACATGGTCAGCGTTTTTTCAGACTGCTCGACTTTAGCTTCGGTTCCGCGGAAATCAAAGCGGTTATCCAATTCACGATTTGCTTGATCCACCGCATTGGTCAATTCATGCTTGTCTACTTCAGAAACAATATCAAATGAGGGCATTTAGCTTCTCCCAATCTAATTAATTTTAACTCGTCAGTTTAACATTAGCTCGCACGATGCCGAAAACTCATCCACGCGGATGATGCTGGTTGTGCATCTGCTGCAGTCTGGCTTTAGCGACATGAGTGTAAATTTGCGTTGTTGATAGATCGGCATGTCCCAGTAACAACTGAACCACACGCAAATCGGCACCATGATTTAGCAAATGTGTAGCAAAAGCATGGCGTAAAGTATGCGGCGAAAGTGGTTTATCGATATGTGCCAGTTTGGCGTAACGTTTGATGATGTACCAGAAAGCCTGCCGGGTCATTGATTGGCCACGACGGGTTGGAAACAAATCATCTGTCAGCTGGCCTTGTAATAACTGAGGTCGACTTTCCAGTAAATACAATTGCAACCAATCCAATGCGGTTTCACCCAATGGAACCAGTCTCTCTTTATTGCCTTTACCAATGCAGCGTATTAAGCCCTGCCGCATATTGAGCTGTTCAAAGGTCAAGGCTACCAGCTCTGATACCCGCAACCCGGTGGCATACAAAACTTCCAACATCGTTCTGTCACGCATACCCAATGCACTTTCGGTATCAGGTTGGGCTAACAGGTTGATCACATCGTCTTCAGATAAACTGCCTGGCAGTGATTTGCCAAGTCTGGGAGATTCCAGCATTGCCGTAGGATCGGAATCACGGATGCTTTCACGACATAAATAGCGATAAAAACGCCGTAGACTGGATAATAAACGGGCATCACTGCGCACCTTTTTCCCATCACGCATTCGTTGCTGCAGATAACGCTGAATATGGTCACGCTCAGCATTAATTAATGTTACATCCAATGGCTGTAACCAGCTGGCGAAAGCCACTAAATCATGTTGATATGCCGTTACTGTATTTTCGCTAAGTCCCGATTCAAGCCATAAAGAATCAAGAAAACTTTGTAGATGAGTCAGATGTAAATCGCTAGGCTTTGTCATTGGATTGCTTCAGCTTTTCCATTGCGCATATTAATAATTTCAAGCCACAAAAAAGGGACAAAGCTGAAATCAACTTTGTCCCTTTTATAATTCAACGGATCAGACGACCCGTAAAAATTACAATTTTTCTTTAATACGTGCTGCTTTACCAGTCAAATCACGCAGGTAGTAAAGTTTCGCACGGCGAACATCACCGCGGCGTTTTAATTCAACACTGGCAATAGTTGGGCTGTGTGCTTGAAAAACACGCTCTACACCAACACCATTAGAGATTTTGCGAACAGTGAAAGCTGAATGCAAACCACGGTTACGTTTTGCGATAACAATGCCTTCAAAAGCCTGTTCACGCTCACGCTCACCTTCTTTAATACGAACTTTGACAACAATTGTGTCACCGGCAGAAAAATCCGGAATATCGCTTCTCAATTGTTCAGCGTTAAGCTGATCGATAATGTTACTCATTGTTTGCTCCCAACTAATCCTGCCCGCGCTCGGCAATAAATTCTTCCAATAAAGCAGCCTGTTCTGTTGTTAAATTTATCAATTCCAACAAATCAGGTCGCCGTAACCATGTTCGTCCTAAGGACTGTTTGAGACGCCACTGACGTATTGCCTCATGATTCCCACCTAACAGTACGGCTGG
>JAMDEF010000084.1 GCA_023488305.1 Gammaproteobacteria bacterium
TCAGAATCAAAACCACTCCGGTCGCCATGTACTGGCGAATCGCGATGAAGTGCCTGCCGCATTTCGTGAGCAGATTGGTTTAGCCGCACACCAAAAGGCTGCTGATTATACGGTGGCCAAAGGCGTTCAAATGCGTCGCGAAAGCTGGTTTGGTGCAATTGTCTTAATCCTTTGGACATTGGGCGGTGGTTTGGCGCTTTTGTCTGGTGCATGGGAAAGTCTGGGCTGGTCAGCCATGACAACCGGAGTGGTTTTGATTCTGAGTTTTCTGGTGATTGGTTCTTTACTCGAATTGCCATTGTCCTGGTATCGCACCTTTGTGATGGAAGAAAAATTCGGTTTTAACCGTAATACACCAGCTTTGTTTATGGGCGATTTTGCCAAGCAGTTACTGTTGATGCTGGTGTTGGGCGCGCCGATTGCTTGGGTAACCTTATGGTTGATGAATAGTACTGGAGAATTCTGGTGGTTATACCTGTGGGCAGCCTGGATGGGCTTTGCCATCGTTATGATGTGGGCATATCCGGCCTTTATTGCGCCACTGTTTAACAAATTCACCCCATTAGATGATGCCGATTTGAAACAAAAAGTGGAAAACCTGTTGCAACGTTGTGGTTTCAAAAGCCAGGGCATTTATGTAATGGATGGTTCACGTCGTAGTGGACACGGTAATGCTTACTTTACCGGTTTAGGTAATAACAAACGTATCGTGTTCTTTGATACGTTGCTGAACACGTTGAATGAGGATCAGATTGAAGCCGTTCTGGCACATGAACTGGGCCATTTCCGTCGCAAACATGTCATTAAAAACATGATGATGATGGCGGTATTAAGTTTGATTGGTCTGGCATTGCTGGGTTGGGCATCAACACAAACCTGGTTCTATACGGGCCTTGGGGTGGACACACAAAACAATGCGATTGCACTGATTCTGTTTATGCTGGTCATTCCGGTATTCAGTTTCTTTCTGCATCCGTTGATGACTTCCATGTCACGCAAATATGAATTTGAAGCAGATGCTTATGCGGCGTCGGTTTCCAATGCGGATGATTTGATTACTGCGCTGGTCGCTTTATATAAAGAAAATGCCAGCACGCTGACACCGGACCCATTGGTGTCAGCGATCTATGACTCACATCCACCGGCATCGCTACGAATTGCTGCACTGCAAACACGAGCGGTTGTCTGATTGATGCGTTATTTATTGGCCATGCTTTTTCTCAGTGTCAGCGCTACGGCGCTGGCACAGGGAAAACAATTGCATGATGCCAATTGTATGCAATGTCACGCTTCTTTAACCGGTGGTCAGCCGAATTCAATTTATTCTCGTGCAGAACGGGGTGTAAAAACGTTAGATGGCTTGGAAAAACGTGTGGCTAATTGTGCGATTGCTGCTGATGTCAATTGGACACCGGCACAGCAAAAACAAGTAGTAGATTATCTTAACAGTCAGTTTTATAAGTTCTGATTAACGTAGCGTAATGCAATTTCGGCCAGCTGCTTTTGATTCATACAAAGCAACATCAGTGCGTTCAACAATATTCAAAGTCGTATCACCCGGTTGATATTGGCTCAAGCCAACAGAAACTGTGACAGTACCAATGGTTTCCTCACTGTCTTTTTTCTTGAGATTGCTGCTGGCCAGCTGCTGGCGGATCAGGTCTGCAATGTGCACTGCTTGATGGGCTGGGGTGTCGAGAAAAATGATTGCCATTTCCTCACCACCGAAACGTGCTGCGATATGTGCAGTACCCTGGCAATGTTTCTTCAATAGGCTGGCGAAAAACTGCAAGACACGATCACCCAACAAATGTCCGAATTTATCGTTGACCTGTTTAAAGTGATCAATATCAAATAAACCTAACGTGAAAGTCTTGTCGCCCTCGTGGCAAAGATCAGTTAATTTTTTGTTCAGATAGCTGCGATTCAATAAGCCGGTTAAACCGTCGGTTTTTGCCTGTTGTTTAACGATCTCTAATTCAGCTCTCAATCGAAGTATTTCTTGAGTGGTAGCTGCTAATTCCTGCTTCAAATCACTGCTGGATTGACCAAGTTTACGAGTGTTTTGCAGAATTTCTGACAGTACGTTTTTTATTTCTGTAATGTCTTCGGTTTGTTCCAGTTTGGTTTGTTGAATGGCCAGATCGTCAGAAAAATCACCAGCGGCCAATTCAACCTTATTGATCTGATTCATCGTGTTGTCGACCACCAGTCTAAGACCGTTATTAGTGGCTTCAAGCTTTTCCGGCAAGCCCATTAATACGTATTTTTCATACAACTTTTGGGTCAGTTCAGGTGTGATTTTCTGCTGTTTTTGCAGACGAGTGTCAATGGCTTTTTTTAATTGTTGATTATTGCCGGCCACATATTCATACCAGACGGCATAATTGACCGGGTTGACGGGAGTTTGGTGCTGATTGATAAACGGTAATGTACGACGCAGGTTTTCCGATGCCTGATGAAATGCTTCAGTATAAACGGGAGGAAATGAAGAGGACGTTGACACAAAATATCCTTAGTTTATGAAATATATCTATCAGATATGGCAGATATGAAATGAATCAATAATCCTGGCTACTATTACCACAACAATTAGATACCATCTGCAGCTTAACTTTCGTCCTGTAACCTGACGGCTAATACATCACAACTGGCATGATGCAATATGGCATTAGCTGTCGAACCAAGTAACATTTTGATGCCTTTACGACCATGCGAACCAACGACGATTAGATCGACATTATTTTCTTCGGCGATGCGAACGATATCACGACCCGGGCTACCAAACTCTATCCATTGGCTATCTGTATCGATACCAAATTTTTCTCCCAATAAAGATAGTTGTTTTTCACCCGCATTGAGAAGCGCATCACGCATATCAGCATCAACACTGATCATCGGTTCATAGGCAAAATCAGTCAGTGGGAAATCCTCTACGATATGACACAAGCTCAGCCGTGTATTGTTGTTGGCGGCTGCCAACGCTTTAGCACGATGAATCACCATATCCGTATGGTTGGAAAAATCCGCTGCAATCAGAATATGTTGATAAAGGGCCATTAAAGTCTCTCCTTGGAATAAAAAAGGCAGGGGAGCCCCTGCCTTAATAGTTATTATTTTTCACTTTCTAGAAAACGTTCAGCATCCAGTGCTGCCATACAGCCAGCTCCAGCTGAAGTGATTGCCTGACGATAAATAGGATCGGACACATCCCCTGCTGCAAACACGCCAGGAATACTGGTTTGTGTGCCTTTTTTCAGAATGATGTAATCGTGTTGCATTTCCAGCTGGCCTTTAAACATAGATGTGTTTGGCTGATGACCGATGGCAATAAAGACGCCTTGTACTGGGACTTCCTGAGTATCACCTGTTTCGGTGTTTTTAACTCGAATACCCGTCACGCCAGCGTTATCACCCAGTACTTCGTCCAGTGTGTGATTCCACAGAATTTCAACATTGCCGGTTTCGGCTTTTTTCAATAAATGATTACTGAGAATTTTTTCACTGCGGAAGCTATCACGACGATGAATTACTGTGACCTTTGAAGCGATATTAGATAAATATAATGCTTCTTCAACTGCTGTGTTGCCACCGCCGATTACTGCGACAGGCTGATTTTTATAGAAAAATCCATCACAGGTTGCACAGGCGGATACACCACGGCCTTTAAAGGCTTCTTCAGAGTCCATACCCAAATATTTAGCTGAAGCGCCAGTGGCAATAATTAATGCATCAGCGGTGTATTCACCGGCATCACCAATTAATCTAAATGGACGCTGGCTTAAATCAGCGGTGTGTATATGATCAAAGATAATGTCAGTACCGAAACGCTCTGCATGTTTTTGCATACGTTGCATTAATTCAGGACCTTGCACACCCTCGGCATCCCCCGGCCAGTTATCGACATCGGTGGTGGTAGTCAATTGGCCACCTTGTTCAATACCGGTTATTAACACAGGCTCCAAAGCAGCCCGAGCAGCATAAACCGCGGCGGTATAACCCGCAGGGCCTGAACCCAAAATCAGTAGTCGGCAGTGTTTGCTGTCCGCCATAAGTGTGTCTCCCAGTATCGAATAAAAATCTAATAGATTAGAGTACCCATTGCTTTGCCTTTGGACAAGCATCAGCTGCTAAAACCTGTGTTAGAATCTGCGTTTACTCAATTGGCTTCATTGGAAATATCACATTGGCACAAGCGACACGGGCAAACGACAAAAATAAACCAGATGTCTCCGCTGGCGCAGTCGGCTTCAGACTTCGGGAAGCAGCGCTGATCCTGGCGCTGGCATTGGCGGCTTATCTATTATTGTCTTTAATCACCTACGAACCTACCGATCCTGGCTGGTCAACCACCGGAACGGATGACTTTATCGCTAACCGTGGTGGTATTGTCGGCGCATGGCTTGCAGATACTTTGCTGTTTGCTTTTGGTTTACCTGCTTATCTGGCACCACTTATGTTGGGATTCAGTGGCTGGCTGTTATTCAGCTGGGGCAAGCGGGCCGATGGCGATGATGAGTTGCATTTCTGGGTATTAAAATCTGTCGGGCTGATTATGGCTTTGGCAGCTGCCAGTGGCTTGTCATCCCTCAGTTTAGTTGAGTATGCAAAATATTTACCTGAAGGTGCTGGTGGTGTTCTTGGGCAATCAGTTGGTCAGGGATTTGAATCCGTCTTCGGTGCTTCAGGCACCAGTTTGTTGTTGTTAGCGTTATTGCTGACCGGGGTAACATTATTTACCGGTTTATCCTGGTTAATGGTGATTGACCGGTTGGGTGCTATGGCGATGGTGGTGTTAATCCATGTTTCCCGCTGGAGCCGTGAATTACAGGGTAATTTGCAAATTAGACGCACCCGCCAGCAACGCGAAGAAAGCTTTATCGCACAAAAAGAGAAAATGCAAAGCAAGCCTAAAGTCCGAGTTGAACCCCAGATAGTGGTGAAAGAACCTAGCAAGCGGGAAGAAAAAGAACGCCAGCAACCCTTGTTTGAAACACCTGATGCACCAGGAATGCCAACTTTATCTTTACTGGACATGCCGAAAGCAGTCACCACTGGGTATAGCGAAGAAGTATTAGAAGCGTTATCGCGTCTGGTGGAATTAAAGTTAAAAGATTTTGGTGTGGAAGTTCAGGTAGTTGAGGTACAGCCTGGTCCGGTGGTCACCCGTTTTGAATTACAACCAGCAGCGGGCATTAAAGTCAGTCGCATCAGTGGTCTGGCCAAAGATCTGGCTCGAGCCTTATCGATTACCAGTGTACGTATTGTTGAAATTATTCCGGGCAAGCCGTTTGTGGGCCTGGAAATCCCCAATGAAATTCGTGAAGTGGTTCGATTACGCGAAATTCTCGCTTGCAGTGATTACGAAAACAGCAAATCACCTTTGGTTATGGCTTTGGGTAAAGATATTGCGGGTAGGCCAGTGGTTGCCAACCTCGAAAAAATGCCGCATTTATTAGTGGCGGGGACTACTGGTTCTGGGAAATCCGTTGCCGTTAACGCAATGATTTTGAGTTTGCTATACAAAGCCACACCTAAAGATGTTCGCCTGATCATGGTGGATCCGAAAATGCTGGAATTATCGATTTATGAAGATATTCCGCATTTGTTGACCCCTGTGGTGACCGATATGAAAGAGGCCGCTAATGCATTGCGTTGGTGTGTTGCAGAAATGGAAAGACGTTATCCATTGATGGCCGCATTGGGCGTGCGCAATATTGCTGGTTATAACAAGAAAGTGCAGGATGCCATCGATAGCGGTGAACCGATTCCAGACCCCATGGCAGAAGTGTTGCCTGGTGAGCCGATCCCGACTTTGGAAACCTTGCCGTTTATCGTGGTCATCATCGACGAATTAGCCGATATGATGATGGTCGTTGGCTCGCATGTTGAAGAGCTGATTGCTCGTTTGGCACAAAAGGCTCGTGCTGCCGGTATTCATTTAATTCTGGCAACCCAAAGACCTTCGGTGGATGTTATTACTGGCTTGATTAAAGCGAATATCCCTACCCGTATGGCGTTTCAGGTGTCTTCAAGAATTGATTCGAGGACTATTCTGGATCAGATGGGCGCCGAGCAATTATTAGGTCAGGGCGACATGTTGTATCTGCCTCCTGGCAGCGGCTTGCCTGAACGTGTGCATGGTGCCTTTGTGGATGACCATGAAGTGCATGCAGTAGTGAACTTCCTGAAATCGCAAGGTGGCCCCAATTATCTGGAAGAAATTACCCAGGATAATAACGATGATGATGGTGAAAGCGCCGGGGTTGGTGATGCCAGTGATGGTGAGACCGATCCGCTTTACGATCAAGCAGTGCAAATTGTCACCGAAAGTCGCCGTGCATCTGTCTCCGGAGTGCAGCGCCGGTTGAAAATCGGTTATAACCGTGCAGCTCGAATTGTTGAAGCAATGGAGGCTGCTGGTGTGGTATCCGCGATGCAAACTAATGGTAGTCGCGAAGTTTTGGCTCCACCGCCACGCAACTAATGCAATTAGTTGACTGCAATTGCTGTCTTAGTTGTTCTGAAACGATTTGGAGTAGAAATAATGATAAAACGCTGTGCAACACAGTGGTTGCTGTTAGGTAGCTTGATTCTGCCTTCATTGGCTTTTGCAGAATCAGCTATAGACAGGCTCAATAGTTTTGTAAAGCAGGTTTCACAGCTTGAAGCCGACTTCCAGCAAACCGTCATTGATACCGATGGACAGGTGGTAGAGGAAGCCACTGGACAGTTTTTATTATCCAGACCCGGTAAATTTCGCTGGGATTACGACACGCCTTTTCCACAACAAATCGTTGCTGATGGTGAGCGGATCTGGTTTTACGATGTCGATTTAGAACAAATTACCGTCAAACTGCAAGATGAAGCCTTAGCTGAAACCCCAGCTGGATTGCTATCGGGAAATACTTTGCCAGAGGCGGAATACAATATTGTTGAACTGGAATCAGAAGATGAACTGCAATGGGTTCGATTGATGCCAAAAGAAAATGACAATACTTATCAAACTGTTGCCTTGGCGTTTGATGCAAATGGTATCCGGGAAATGTTGATGGTAGATAGTTTTGATCAGCGTACTCGACTGGTATTCAGCAATGTCCAAATCAATCACAAATTACCTGATTCAAAATTTAAATTTACTGCGCCGGCAGGCGTTGATGTGGTGGGCGATATTCCCTGATGAGCCTGTTTGATAATCTGCATCCACAGGTCGGCCGTCCACTGGCTGATCGGATGCGGCCACAAACATTGGAAGACTACATCGGCCAGCAACATTTACTGGCTGAAGGTAAACCCTTAAGACAGGCGATAGCCACCGGCCAGCCACACTCAATGATCTTCTGGGGACCGCCTGGTACCGGAAAAACTACCTTAGCGAGACTAATTGCTGGCTATTGCGATGCAGAATTTATCAGTATTTCTGCCGTACTAGCTGGTGTTAAAGAAGTTCGTGAGGCTGTTACCCGGGCCAAGCAATTACAACAGGAACGTGGTCGACGCACCATGTTGTTTGTTGATGAAGTGCATCGCTTTAACAAATCTCAGCAAGATGCTTTTTTGCCTTACGTTGAAGACGGCACCTTTACCTTTATTGGTGCTACCACCGAAAATCCCTCATTTGAATTAAACAACGCACTGTTATCACGGGCGCGAGTGTATGTGCTCAAATCCCTAGAAGTGAATGATTTAAAGCTGATCATTGATCGTGCAATGCAGGATGGCATTCGTGGTTTGGCAGGACGTGATATCAAACTGGATGACAGGTTGCGTGCACAGTTGGCACAAGCTGCTGATGGTGATGGAAGGCGAGTACTTAATCTACTGGAAATCGCCATTGATCTGGCTGATAGCAAACAGCAAACCGAAGTAGATGAAATCGATCTGGCCGAAGTGTTATCTGGCACCTTACGACGCTTTGATAAGGGCGGTGAAGCGTTTTACGATCAGATATCGGCATTACATAAATCAGTTCGTGGTTCTTCACCTGACGGAGCCTTATATTGGCTTTGCCGAATGCTGGATGGTGGCTGTGATCCGGTGTATCTGATGCGTCGGATCGTCAGAATGGCGGTTGAAGATATTGGTAATGCTGATCCCCGTGGCTTACGTATCGCTTTAGATGCTTGGGAGAGCTTTGATAAGTTGGGCCGCCCAGAAGGCGAGCTGGCGATTGCTCAAGCCGTGGTTTATCTGGCAAGTGCACCGAAAAGCAATGCGGTTTATACCGCATTTAAAGCAGCAATGCAGGATGCCAAAAACTTTGGTTCAGCCGAGGTACCATTACATCTGCGTAATGCACCGACAAAACTGATGAAAGAACTCGATTACGGTAAGGAATACCGTTACGCTCATGATGAGCCGGATGCCTATGCGGCAGGGGAAAATTATTTCCCGGAAACCATGCCGCAGCGGCAATATTATCAGCCGGTTAATCGCGGTCTGGAAATCAAGATTGCCGAAAAGCTGGCACACCTTAGAGAGCTGGATAAACAACGCCGTTAGCGAATTTAACGGGTGTAAATATCGTAACGGGTATTTTTGCTTTCGATACTGACATGCGGTTGTTGATTGGCAAAAAACTCAGCACCTTTTGGTCGTTTGACAGCAACTCGTTTCAACGCGACTTCACGCGACACATTAAGTAAATCAGAGCTATTGCTGTCAGGTCCTACCAGCTGATGTAAAAGCTGCATTTCCTTTTTCACCAAAGCGGATTTATCCCTTGAGGGATACATGGGATCCAGGTAAACCACATCTGGTCTATCGGTTTCGAGAAGACCAGCTAGGTAGTCGACGGCATTTCCTTGATGTAATTGCATCCGTGAAATGATTTCTATAACGGCATGATCATTCTCAGCCCGCTGTAGTGCATCGGCCAATAAGGCAGCCACTACTGGGTTCTGTTCAATCAGTGTGACCCGGCAGCCTAAACTGGCAAATACAAAAGCATCTCTGCCAAAACCTGCAGTAGCATCAATAATATTTGGAGTAGCGCCTTTTTTTAGCCCAACAGCTTTGGCTAATGGTTGTCCGCGCCCACCACCGAACTGTCGGCGATGTTGGTATTTACCGGCAGTGAAATCAATAAAAATCGGCCCGCCAATTTCCGGGACGCGAAGTTCAAGTCTTGAAGGCGAAAGCACCAATTGAGCGCTCTGACTATCGAGCGGGGCGACTGGCAAACCTAAACCATCAGCAAGCAGAACCGCTGGTTCATTAAGCTCTGCGTCGGTTACTGCTAAAGAATTGATCTGCACGGTCACAGAATATTATTGGCTGATAATAAAATCGCCAAAGGCGCGACTGCCGTCTCCGGTTTTAATATCTTCGATGCGTTTGCCGGTTGTCGTATCAATGATTGAAACGCTGCCGCTTCCCCAGTTTGAAACATACAGGTGTTTGCCATTGGCCGTAATATCAATGCCTTCAGGGCTATCATCCACTTCAATGGTGTTAATGGTTTCTGCAGCAACAATATCAATTACAGAAACGGTGTTTTCATCCTGATTGGTGACATAAAGAAATTTGCCATCAGGGCTGCTTACAGCGCAGTAAGGCCATTCTCCGACTTCAATAGTCGCAATTACCGCAAGAGTATCGGTGTCAATCATGCTGACACTGTTATCCTGCACATTGACACTAAAAAGTCGTTTGCCATCAGCCGTTAATGCCAGGCCAAACGGGGCTTGACCGACTTCGACAGTATCAACAACTTGCTCAGTGACAGTATCAATAATGCTCACCGAATTATCATCACGATTAGCGACATATAAACGGTTTTGTGATTCATTAAGGATCACGCCAGCGGGGGAATTACCCACATCAATACGTTTACGGATAAGTTGTTTATCCACTTCAACAACGCTGATTTTATGCTCATACCAGTCTGCCACATAGGCCAGACTGCCATCATGATTGGTGGCAATACCGACCGGTCCTTGACCAACGGGGATCTGACTGATTTCAGTTAATTGGCGAGCATCTAATACCGAAATATTCTGGCTGTCCGGATTGCTAATTAAAACACGTTGACCATTCGGACTTAATGCCACACCAGCGGGAGCTGTTCCCACGGTGATAGTACTGACGACCGTTTTTTTATCAATATCAATCACACTGATGTCATTACTCAGCTGATTGCTGATAAACGCATAGTTGGCAGGTTCTGCACATGCCGACAAACTAAAACTGACAAACACAAAAAAAGCGACCCGGTTAAGGGTCGCTTTAAAAAATGCATTTTCGTTAATAGAAAAAAGCATT
>JAMDEF010000023.1:0-6886 GCA_023488305.1 Gammaproteobacteria bacterium
GTGGCTTCTGGTTGAGGCGGTTGATGACAGAGGTTGAAGTACCTTTGTTACAAGCCGCATTGGCACACACCCACGGAAATCAAAGTCGCGCTGCCGAAATTCTGGGCATTAACCGCGGCACTCTGCGAAAAAAACTCAAGCAATACGGCTTGTAATCAAGCCTGAATCTCAATCTGGAATCCTGATGAACTCGATTAAACGCGCACTGTTGAGTGTTTCTGACAAAACCGGCATCGTTGAATTTGCCAAACAATTACAAGCTTTAAACGTTGAATTACTCTCTACCGGCGGCACCGCTAAATTGCTCAGCGATGCCGGTTTGAACGTTAAAGAAGTCTCCGAACATACCGGTTTCCCGGAAATGATGGATGGCCGCATTAAAACTTTACATCCAAAAATTCATGGTGGTCTGCTGGGTCGTCGCGGCAAAGATGACAACATCATGCAACAGCATGACATCGCACCGATTGATTTAGTGGTGGTGAACTTGTATCCGTTTGAAGCGACCGTAGCGCGTGAAGACTGCCCGCTGGAAGACGCTATTGAAAATATTGATATCGGTGGCCCGACCATGTTGCGCGCAGCGGCTAAAAATCATGCTGACGTGACGGTAGTTGTTGATCCGATTGATTACGCTCGGGTGATTGAACAGATTCAATCGCAGGGTGGAACCGATGAGCACACTCGTTTTGATCTGGCGCTGAAAACTTTTGAACACACTGCACATTACGATGGTGCGATTGCCAATTATCTTGGCACTATTCAGGCTGATAAAAGTAAAGCCGCATTCCCACGCACATTTAATAGTCAGTTCCAGCTCAAGCAGGCGATGCGTTATGGGGAAAACCCGCATCAAAAAGCCGCCTTTTATGTGGAGAAACAGCCTGAAACCGGCTCAATCGGTGCCGCTATCCAGTTACAGGGCAAAGAATTATCTTATAACAATATTGCCGATACCGATGCTGCATTGGAATGCGTTAAAGTGTTTAACGACAAACCGGCCTGTGTCATTGTTAAACATGCGAATCCTTGTGGCGTCGCCACAGCCGATGATTTGCTGACGGCTTATGACCTGGCCTATCAAACCGATCCAACTTCTGCATTTGGCGGCATTATTGCCTTTAACCGTGAGCTGGATGGCAAAACAGCACAAGCAATTATTGACCGTCAGTTTGTTGAAGTGATTATCGCCCCAAAAATCAGCGATGCCGCCAAAGCCGTGGTCGCTGGCAAAGCCAATGTACGTTTGCTGTGCAGTGGCGATTTCCCATCCACTCCGGCCACTGATTTTGATTTCAAACGTGTGACTGGTGGATTGCTGGTGCAGGACCGCGATATTCAAATTGTCACTGAGGCTGAATTAAAAGTGGTCACTAAACTGCAACCTACCAAAGAGCAACTGGCTGATCTGTTGTTTGCCTGGCGCGTGGCCAAATTTGTGAAATCCAACGCGATTGTTTATGCCAAAAACCAGCAAACAGTTGGTATTGGCGCCGGTCAGATGAGTCGTGTGGTCAGCAGCCGTATTGCTGGCATCAAAGCTAACGATGCTGGATTAACGGTTCCAGGAGCGGTGATGGCATCAGATGCCTTTTTCCCATTCCGTGATGGTTTGGATGCTGCTGCCGAAGCTGGAATCAGCGCGGTAATCCAACCCGGTGGTTCGATGCGGGATGATGAAGTCATTGCTGCTGCAGATGAGCATGGCATTGCGATGGTATTTACCGGCATGCGGCATTTCCGCCACTAAGTATTGAGCGCCTTGTGGATCGCGCCCAGGCTCTTCGCGTATTTCAGGCACATAACCGCGCCCGAATCAGTCGCTTAATAGAGCTGGCTCCACCCAAGCAAGCGATGTTTTATCGTCTGCTGCCATTGTTGTTTCATATTAATCATAAACTGCTGCCGGGCTATGTCAGTGATGACTGTCCGGCAGGCATTATGGATTACCAGCCTGATAACGAAGCACTGCACAGTGCTATCAGTCTGAATCGGAATTTTATTCATCGGCGCAAGGCGTTACGCCGTTATGCCTTGCGTGGGGTTTATCTGCTTAATCCTCCAGGTCAAATTCGCTATCCGGAACCAGCCAGTTTTGATTTATGGCTAGTGCATCACGCGACCTTAAAACCCGACCAGCTGGCGCTATTACAAAACAAAGTTGAGGCCATCACCCAGTGGGTGGCTACATTAGGCATCACTCTACGATGCCGGCTGCTTGATGAAACGCAATGCCGCAACGAAGCACTTTCCACTACCGAAAGACAACAATTTTACCTTCAGGGACTTTGTATCGCTGGCAGTGCGCCGCTTTGGTGGTTGATCACCAGTGAAGAACAACTCTCCTACCCGCAAATTGCCGAACGTTTATTGTCACAACGCGGTTTAACCCAAATCAGCCTGCTGGACTTTGGTTTTGACTCCTCCGTCGAAGCACAAGCTTTGTTCAATGATGCTTGTCAGGTTTTTAAAAAAAGCCTGCAGGGTGATGCCACCGCATTGCTGGATTTAGTTTTTTTACAACATCAGTTATCGCTATTCCCCAATGTCATACCTTTAGCCGAGCGCTATAAACAGCAGGTTGAACTAGGCGAAACCGATAGTATGCGGGTGGAACCAGCTGGTCTAAAGCTAACCGAGATAGAGCAGTTTGCAGCACTCGGCGATCAACAAATTGCCCGACAAGCTTTTTATGCGCTATGCGGAGAACGTTTGTCACAACAGGTTCATCATCCTCAATTTGCCTGGCGGCGCTTTAGTCTGCAAAAACTTTATACCAACTGGAACTGGTCAGCTGACACATTAAAAATTGAAGATAGCCGCGCCAGTTGGAGCTACCCGCAACGTCAGCAGTGGTGGTCGGATATGTTGCCTAAATTGCAACGTTTTCTGACGGATTTGCAGCAATTTGCCAAACAGCATTTAGCCAGTGCCGCTGAGCAACTTTATGAGCTGGAAAAGTTACTCGCCCTTACTCTCGATAATACAGACTCCGTTATCGAACAATTACCGGCAGCGTTACAGATGCCCAATGGGCCAGAGCAATTGTATCTGTATCGTTTCGTTGAGCAATCCGATTGGATACTCAGCTCTATCCCACTGAGCGATGCGAAACAGGTTGGCCTTAATCAACATACATCTCTGGTGCATCTGCTGGCTTGGGCAGTACGCAACAACATTCTCACCACCCGCAGCTGGTTGAGAGTGGCCGATCAAAAACATCAGATAAATATCAATCTGGTTTTGGAACTGACCCAGACCTTGTTGAAATCACCCTTACCGCTAACTCAGCACGAGGTGAATAGCGAAGCGTTTCAGCAGCCGGCTAAAGCAGAACAATTAATGTTGTTCGCTAATCTGCAAACCACTGGCATCGATATTCAACATACCGCCGCGGTACAGTTGGCGAGTCTGAACAATGACCCCTTAAGTTATACCTCCAGCCGACAAAATCTGGTGAATAGTCTGGATCTGTTGATTTTTAGCAGTTGGGGACAATGGCATCACTATCGTTTTGAGGGGGTTAATGCCGTCGCTGAAGGATTAAGCAAGACACTCAAATGGCAACCGGCAACACAATTGAGCAGCCATATTTTATCTTGGTGCGCTACTGGTTTTTTTGGTCAGGCAATTAACAAACGACTGCAAACGCTATTTGAGGCGGTATTAACGCATTATCAATATCATCCTCAGCAAGGTCGCTATTTGCTGACACTTGGCGATCGTTTATTACAGATTCAATGGCACGACGATGCATTACAGATAAAACCATTCGCCGCTGGGAAAACGCTTAATCAGGCGCTTGCAGAGGAACAAAAACTTTACCTGCCAAGTCGGGTAGATAGCTATCTTGATACTGACAATCTGCTTAACTCTTTGCTGTTATATCAACAGCAACAAATTGTCAGTTTATTTGCTTACCGTCAGACCGACACTACCGAGGTTTATGTAGTTGATGAACTCGGGCGCGTGCAGCAATTTACACATCCGCCGGTTACGGAATCGCTGATTTTGGCGCAACTGAAACTGTTTATTAATAATAGCGTTGCTGAAACGGTGATACGTTGTGATTGTTATCAGCTGCTGAAACAACAGCAACGTTGGCAGATAAATGCCATTAAACCGCTGCGTCCTGCTTCGGCAAGCTTATCGGTTATCTGGCAAATAACCGGTGCTCAACTGGCATTAAAAATAAATTCGCAGGTAGTGAAAACTGATCTGGGTGATCCGCAGTTAAGCACTATCCTCGCTGAATTATTTCAACAACATAATGGTCATAAACCGGCGTTTTATTTTATTGATAAATTACAGTTTGTGCCTAAGGCGCCTTATTCCAGTTTGTTTTTTCTGAACCGAAAATACGAATTAGAGCAACAGTTTAATACGGTAAAGCTTTAGATTTCGCCGCAGCTCTTTTATGATGTGGCACCTGACCAACATTAAAGAATGGGTATGATTAAAGTAGGAATTGTCGGTGGCACGGGTTATACCGGTGTCGAATTGCTCCGGTTGTTAGCGGTACATCCGCACGTCTCTCTGGAAGTTATCACCTCTCGCAGCGAAGCGGGTATGCCGGTGAGCGACATGTATCCCAATCTGCGTGGTCATGTTGATATCTGTTTCACGGTGCCAGACGACGATGCTTTAGCCGCCTGTGATGTGGTGTTCTTTGCCACCCCCCATACTGTTGCAATGGCCAGTGTGCCCGCCTTAATCGATCGTGGTGTTCGGGTAATTGATTTGTCAGCAGATTTCCGGCTGAAGAACATTCCGCAATGGGAAAAATGGTATGCAACACCTCATACTTGCCCGCATCTGGCCGAGCTTGCGGTATACGGTCTGCCTGAACTTAATCGTGAAAAAATTCGTGAAGCACAATTAGTTGCGGTTGCCGGCTGTTATCCAACCGCCGTTCAGTTAGGTTATATGCCGTTGCTGGAAGCGGGATTAATTGATGCCAAACATTTGATCGCCGATGCCAAATCAGGCGTAAGTGGTGCCGGACGTAAAGCCAGTATTGGCACCATGTTGACCGAAGCCAGTGAGAATATGAAAGCTTATGCAGTCGCTGGTCATCGCCATTTACCTGAAATTCGGCAAGGTCTGAATCAGATGAATGGTTCCGATGTCGGGCTGACCTTTGTGCCACATTTAACCCCAATGATTCGAGGCATTCATGCCACGCTGTATGGACAATTACTCAAAGCAACTGATTTACAAGAGTTGTTTGAACGGCGGTTTGCCGATGAACCTTTTGTCGATGTAATGCCCGCCGGTTCGCATCCGGAAACTCGTAGTGTGCGCGGTGCTAATGTCTGCAGAATCGCTGTACATCAACCTGAAAACGCCGATACAGTTGTGGTGTTATCGGTAATTGATAATCTGGTTAAAGGGGCTTCGGGACAAGCCATCCAAAACATGAATATCATGTTTGGCCTAGATGAACGTGCCGGCATTAATCAAATTGCGACACTCCCCTGATGACTTCGCCATTGGATAATTATGTTATTCAACCGAAACGTCCTTTACGGGTTATCTTCTGGATTGTAGTAGCAATCGTCATCACCGGGCTTATCCAATGGTATTGGTTTAATCATGACAGTGGCGATAAAGCCCGGTTAGTTGAGCAAAATAAACTGATGACCGAACAGCTTGCCTCAATGAAAGTACAACTGATGCAACAATCGGAGTTTGTACAAAATCAACAACAAGTGCAAGCCATGCATCAGGCAACGGCACAGCAACTACAGAATCGCCTTGAACAGTTGCAAAAAAAAGTGATCGATCTTGATAAAGAGCTACTTTTTTATCAAAACATTACTCAAGGCAACAGCAGTAGCGAACTGCAGATCCGTGATTTGCAGTTACGCCCTGATTCAGAAAACCTAGAGCAATTACGCTACCGTCTGGTCATTACGCAAGGCAAAAATATTAGTGAACCGATTACTGGTGAGATCCTCATTAAGTTGCAAAATATCGAAGGTGAAGGCGAAAAGGCTAAAGCAATTGATCTGAATGTAACCGAGCATCCGCTGAATTTACGTCACGTTCAAGTTATTGAAGGCGTATTCAATTTGACCGAACTCCCTGAGCCGGAGCAAATCAGCGTCGATTTGCGCCAAAAAGATAAAGTCTTAATTTCACGTAGCTTTGATTGGCATATAGACACGTCGGTCGGGCAATGAGGTAATTCATGTTCAACAGCAAAAAGCAGAAACATCGCAAAGCCGCTCGAATTGACACATTAATTGGTGAAAACACACATATTAAAGGGGATATTCACTTCAGTGGCGGATTAAGAATTGATGGCGTCATCACCGGAAACATTACCGCTGATGAAGGTGAAGCAGCGTTATTAACGCTTAGTGAAAAAGGCCGCATAGAAGGCGAAATCAGAGTGCCGTTTCAACTCATTAACGGTGATGTGAAAGGCCATATTTACGCTTCTGAACATGTTGAACTTGCCGCAAAAGCACGCATCAATGGCAATGTATTTTACAAGTTGTTAGAAGTCGCTATGGGCAGCGAGGTAAATGGACAACTGATTCATGTAGGTGAAGCAGAACAATCCGACTTAAACTTGGACCATGCCCCAACCGATCCCAATTTGAACCTTGAGCAAAAATCTTAGGCTCTATTCATCTTTAATTGTTTCCACTGCTGGAGACCATTTGTCAGCCACAACAAAAGTGGCGATAAAAGATAAACAGACCATAATACTTGACTAATTTAGTCAGAATTGGATAATAAATAAACAATTCTCGATCCATACGGAGTAAAACATGACTAGCGAAATGCCAAGTCCAGTTCTTTTCACCGATTCAGCTGCAGCAAAAGTCAGTGAACTTATTGCTGAAGAAGGTAATGACCAATTAAAACTGCGCTA
>JAMDEF010000023.1:6896-10033 GCA_023488305.1 Gammaproteobacteria bacterium
CACAGAAGTTGAAAAATCTGGTGTGACATTACTGATTGATCCGGCCAGCTATCAATATTTAGTCGGCGCTGAAATCGATTACACCGATGGTGTTGAAGGTTCACAATTTGTGATTCGTAACCCGAATGCCACGACAACTTGTGGTTGTGGTTCTTCCTTCTCTCCATAGTTCACATAACATGTAGTACAAAAAACCACTTTGCCGCTTAGCGGTAAAGTGGTTTTTTTATGTCTGCTAAAAAGGTATCGCTAATTGATAGTGGGCCCTAAACGTTAACTCAAGGATCTAAAAATGCTCTCAAAGTGGCAATGGTTGCTTTCTCAACTTACCCGAACATTGTGGATCCGAGCTTCATTATTTGCCCTATTGGCTGTGGTCACAGCACTGATTGCTATTCCTGCACAACATATTATAGAGAACCCGTTTCCATTTAGTGTCGGCGCTGATTCTGTTGGCCAGATTCTCGATATTCTAGCGTCCAGCATGCTTGCGGTTACCACATTTTCATTGAGTGTCATGGTGGCTGCCTACACTGCAGCAAGCAGTAGCGTGACACCGCGCGCTACTAAATTAGTGCAACAGGACACAACCACTCAAAATGTTTTAGCCACTTTCATCGGTTCATTTTTATACAGCCTGGTCGGCATAATTGCCTTAAGCACCGAACAATATGGCGAGAATGGCCGTTTAATTTTGTTTGTGGTGACAATCGGCGTGATTGTTTTGATTGTCATCACTATTTTGCGATGGATAGAGCACCTTTCTCAGCTCGGTCGGATGGGTGAGACCACTGAACGCGTCGAGAATGCAGCAGCAGAAACGATTACTCAACGTATTAAACATCCCACTCTCGGAGCTCAAAGGCTGACCGAAAATACTATTCCTGATAATGCTGAAGCGATTTACGGGGATACTATTGGCTATGTAAGACATGTCGATGTCGGCGCATTAAATGAATGCGCCAAACATCATCAGACAGAAATCGGTGTAATGGCATTACCGGGCGAATTTGTTCATCCTGCCAAACCTATCGCTTGGATCCGAAAAAAGGTGAGCGATGAGATTCATACCGCCGTTTGCAAAGCGATCACGCTTGGTAAAGAGCGTTCATTTGATCAGGATCCTCGCTTCGGTTTATCCGTATTAGCTGAAATTGCTTCCAGAGCTCTGTCACCTGCTGTGAATGATCCTGGCACAGCAATTGATGTGATTAATCGAGGACTGCGTATCTTAGTTCCTTGGAAAGATTGCAGATACACCGGTAAAGACGAGCAAATAATCTACCCGAATGTACTGGTTCCAGAACTCCATCTCAGCGATTTATTTGATGATATTTTTATGCCAATTGAACGTGATGGAACCAATATGATCGAGGTGCAACTTCGCTTACAAAAAGCGTTAGCTGCTCTAGCTTATATTGATTCCGATGTATTTGGCACAGAGGTTTCCCGTCATCTGCAGCTGATGCAACAACGAACAGAAAACTCCTCTCTGATCGAAGCTGATAAGCAACGTCTACAAACCATTTATGATGAATTAATTCGCTGACTATCCACTTTTCAGCTTAGTTTCATAGGTAATTTTTGCTTGCGTTAACTTTACCTTAACTTAGATCAAGTATATTATGAATGAACGTTCATTCATAATAAGTATCCTAATGTCGCCAGCCAAACCGTCACCTGATAAACGCGAAGCCATTTTTTGTGCAACGATAAAGCTGCTTGCTCAATATGGTTTTCATGGATTTTCAATTAAACAACTGGCCGAAGAAGCTGGGGTTGCAACTGGAACGATTTATTTATATTTCAAAGATCGAGAAGATCTTATCCGCGAGTTAAACACCCAAATCATCAATGATTTCGTCAAAGCCACCCTTGAAGGGCATGACCCACAGTTACCCCTAAAACAACAGTATCAACACATCTGTTTCAATATTTGGCAATTTTGTATAGAAAATTCTTGCATCACCCACTGCAAAGCACAATTTGATCACTTGCCTCCAGATGTTTTACGCAGCCAGCATAACCATGCTTGGGATGGACTTCAGCCGCTCAGACAGTTGTTTGAACAGGGGCGTAAAACACAGAAAATTAAAAATTTACCAGATGATATTTTGATTAGTTTTAGTATTGAACCTTATCTGTTTCTGGCTCGTCAGCATTTACTAGACATTATCAAAGTTGATAGTGAGCAACTCACCCAGATCATTGATGCCAGCTGGGATGCTATTGCAGGCCCTGCTTCAAAAAATACAAACGGACAATCCCCTCAGGAGTAATACATGCCACGTTTTAACCTTTCAATTAAACAATTAACTTTAAGTGGTTTGCTAGTGCTCGGATTAGTGGCATGTCAATCTGAGCCAAACACTACTCAAGATACAAACAGTGCTCCGCCACCTGCCAAAGTAAATGTGGTGACCTTAATCAAACAGCCCGTCACCTTAACTACTGAATTGCCAGCTCGAACCATTGCATTTCGTCAGGCAGAAGTACGTCCACAAGTGAATGGCATTATCGAAAAACGCTTATTTGAAGAAGGTGCTGATGTTGAAGCTGGACAACAGCTCTACCAAATAGATGCCGCCCCTTTTCAGGCAGCATTGCAAATGGCGAGGGCCGAATTGGCAAGAGCTGAAGCCAACCTGCAGTCCACTAAAGCACGTGAAGAACGCTTCAAAGGTTTAATCGACAATAAAGCGATTAGCCAACAAGATTACGATGATGCATTAGCGGCTTTCTTGCAATCACAGGCAGAAGTTGCTGTTGCCAAAGCCAATATTGAAACAGCACAAATTAATCTTCGTTATACCAAAGTGAATGCCCCGATTAGTGGTCGCATCGGGCGTTCTAATGTGACCGAAGGTGCGTTAGTTACCGCCCAACAAGCAGATCTGTTAGCTACCATAGTGCAAATTGATCCCATCTATGTTGATATTGCCCAGCCCTCAAAAAGACTATTGAGTCTGCGTAAGCAATTGATAGAAAACAAAATTGATAATGCAGCAGCCCCAACTGTCACACTGACATTAGAAGACAGCAGTCAATATGAATACAGTGGTGAACTGCAGTTCTCAGAAGTAAATGTCCAGGAATCGACTGGCAGCATCGTGATTCGTGCTGGCAATATCAACATA
>JAMDEF010000087.1 GCA_023488305.1 Gammaproteobacteria bacterium
GCGCTGGGGTTTGTTTCATCGTGGGGCAATGGTGACCAAAGGAATTCCCAAAAGTATAGATTTAGCCAGTTTGGCAAGAGCCAATGACCCTCGGTTAAATGATGCAATTTGGGTAAAAAACATCAGTTTACAAGCCGCGCAAATGCTGCAGAAAATGCATCAAAAAGGCTTTGTTCACAATGATTTTAAATGGCGCAATTTGTTAGTCGATGATCAGGACCGACTATATGTTATTGATTGCCCTCTAGGCGCATTTTGGCGAGGAGCTTTGTTGCGTTATCGCTGTATTAAAGATCTGGCCATGCTGGATCGTGTTGCCAAATATAAACTTACCCGTAGTCAACGAATGCGGTTTTATCTGCAATATCGAGGGCATCAGCGTTTAACTGCTGAAGACAAACGTCAACTACAACAATTGTTATCGAGAAAAGAACGAAGAGCATGTAGCTTTGCCCCTAAGTCAGCTGTTTAGTGGCGCTTTTCGCGTTAATATCAAAAGTTGATTTGGTTCGCCGACGATATATATATTTCCTTCCGTATCCGAAGTGACGCCTTCGGGTTGTTGCATTAACGGCCAAAGATTAAATGGGCCGCGGCCCAATCTGACACGTGAACGTTCCTGCCCCATTAAATCGATGACATGCAGGCTATGCGATTCATCGCTGAGTACCAGTAATTTCTGTTCTGATCCTTCATTGAGCAGAGTTAAACCCGAGAAATCACCCACATCCAGGCGCAGATTTCTCATAGCATCAAATTGGCTGTCGTCATCATTCGATAAGGAAAAGTGCAGTATTCGTGCAGGTTTTTCTCGCACCATAAATAAGCCATGTTGTTGTGAAATAGCGATACCCTCTATGCCCTTGTTTTCTTTTTCAGCAGATAAAATCGCGATAGTTTTTACATCCGCATAATTGATCTGTGTCGTTGAATCAAGGATTTCAATAAAGCTTATGGTTTGGAGTCGTTCTTCACTGACGATAAAAAGATTGTCTTTTACGTAATCGATACTCTCAGTATCCGAGAAACCAACTAAATCAATGGTTCGTAACAATTCGCCGCTTTTACTGATAACAACGATCTGTTCGGGTTTATTCAGAATGCCATATAAATGTCCGGATTGCGGATGATAGGTGAGGCCGGATAAGTTATCCTTAATTCCATCAATCGTTAGAACGTTACCGAATTGATAATTCTGTTGCAGATTCCACCGGCTATCTTGAACCGTTTTGGCAGAACTTACCGTACTGAACCATAGACATCCGCTTAATGCCGTCGTGATCACCAGAGCGGTAATCCACAGTCTCGATTTGGTTTTGTTCGAGAAAAATGACATGCGTTAATCCTTCAGCTTAGATAGTTATCAATATGACGTATTGATATGACATTAAGCGGAACAATAACGTGCGAGACTTAATTCAAGCTGAAATTAAGCGGGGAATAAATTTACTTTAAATTGCGCTGTGAAAATTTTTGATTATTTGAACAACATTATTGATCCACATCGTCGACATCAGCTTGGCCAGACAGGCGTCGACGAATATGTGACCACGACATGCCTACGGCTAACACGGCAGCGACCAGAAACAAGGCTATATAGGTAAAAGCGGCATGATGACGCAGTTCGAGAATACCTAAATCAAACAGCCACCAGACAATAATGGCAAAAAAGGCAAAGGCGAGAATCAGCCCAAAGCCACCCAACGAGCGAAACGTGGCGCGTAAATATACAGTCCAGCCAATCAGAATAATAACGGTAGCCATCGCAAATGGCGGGGTAATATTAGTGCCATTACCAAAAATGGCATCATTGGCCCAATGATAATAACTATAGCCACTTGGGTTATAGCTGATATAGACCAATAAAACAGCAAACAACAAACGTAATAAAAAGCCTTTGCTATTAAAACGTTGTGCCATGGTGATTCCCTTTATTGGCTATTTGACTTAGTGGATTTCAAATGTTTCAAACTCGTCCGTGGCGGGCTGTTCGTTGATTGTGATATCCGTAACTTGTGCAAAACGAGGGCCTTGCCAGGCCCAATCGACAAATTGCTTGAGTTGCATAAGATCGCCTTCGGCGACAATCTCAACCTGACCATCATTTAAATTACGCACCCAACCCGTTAAACCTATTTTCTGTGCCGCAATTTGTGTCGACATACGATAGCCAACGCCTTGCACTCGGCCTTTAATCAATAAGTGATAACGCTTTATTCCCATTCAATCGTAGCGGGTGGTTTACCGGAGATATCGTAGACGACTCGTGAGATGCCGCTGACTTCATTAATGATGCGTCGCGATACCAGATCCAGAAACTCATACGGAAGATGCGCCCAGCGAGCAGTCATAAAGTCGATGGTTTCGACTGCACGTAACGCCACCACATAGTCATAACGACGGCCATCACCCATTACACCAACCGATTTGACCGGTAGGAATACTGCAAACGCCTGGCTGGTTTTATCATACAAATCATGGGCACGTAGTTCTTCGATAAAGATGTTATCGGCTTTACGCAATAAATCAGCATATTCTTTTTTGACTTCGCCCAGGATACGCACCCCCAAACCCGGGCCTGGGAAGGGATGACGATAGACCATGTCACTTGGCAGTCCGAGCTCGACACCAAGTTTGCGTACTTCATCTTTAAACAATTCGCGTAAAGGCTCGATTAATTTGAGTTTCATGTGCTCTGGTAAACCGCCAACATTGTGATGAGTTTTGATCACATGCGCTTTACCGGTTTTAGAAGCAGCAGATTCGATGACATCGGGATAAATGGTGCCTTGAGCCAGCCACTGTACATTAGTCAGCTTGGAAGCTTCTTCGTCAAAGACTTCAACAAACTCACGGCCGATGATTTTACGTTTGGCTTCCGGATCATTCTCTCCCGCCAGTGCTGACAGAAAACGATCTTCCGCATCAACGCGAATCACACGAATGCCCATGTGTTTGGCAAACATCGCCATGACCTGGTCACCTTCGTTTTCACGCAGCAGACCGTTGTTCACAAACACACAAATCAGTTGATCGCCAATTGCACGGTGCAGTAACGCTGCCACTACAGAGGAATCGACACCACCTGATAATCCCAGCAATACTTCATCTTTACCAACTTGCTGGCGGATGGTTTCAATGCTGTCTTCAATAATATTGGCAGAAGTCCATAAGGTTTCGCAGCCACAGATTTCGGTAATAAAGCGCGAAATCATTCGTTGACCTTGAGTAGTATGGGTGACTTCAGGATGGAACTGTACCCCGTAAAAATGACGGTCTTCATCAGCCATACCGGCGATCGGCGCACTGTCGGTACTGGCAATAACTTTAAATCCATCAGGCATTTGCTACACCCGGTCACCATGACTCATCCACACATCCAGCATACCGTGGCCTTCTGGAGTTGTATGATCTTCAATATCCTTCAGAAATGCGGAATGCCCGCGAGCGCGGATCTGTGCGTAACCAAATTCACGATGTGATGACGATTCAACCTGACCACCTAATTGAGTCGCCATGGTTTGCATACCGTAGCAAATGCCTAGCACCGGTACATTCATTTCAAATACACAGAGCGGTGCAGCTGGTGCCGCTTCACCAATAGTTGAATCCGGGCCACCTGAGAGAATGATGCCTTTCGGAGCAAATTCACGAATTTCGGCTTCGCTGATATCAGGGTTACGTAACTCGCAATAGACACCGACCTCACGAATACGACGGGCAATCAGCTGGGTGTATTGTGAACCAAAATCAAGGATCAGAATGCGATGGTCGTGAATATGGCTGCTCATGAATCTCTCTTACAGTCAGATAAAAAATACCGGCTTCCATTTAGAAGCCGGTATTCAAAATTAATTAACGCGGTAATTTGGTGCTTCTTTGGTGATAGTCACATCATGCACATGGCTTTCATTCATGCCGGCAGATGTCACCCGAACAAATTCAGGTTTAGTACGCATTTCTTCGATAGTACGGCTTCCGGTATAGCCCATGGAAGCACGAACGCCGCCCATCAGCTGATGAATTACCGGACTCAAACTACCTTTAAATGGCACACGACCTTCAATGCCTTCCGGTACCAGTTTGTCGGCTTCGCTGGATTCCTGAAAGTAACGATCACTGGAACCTTGTTTTTGCTGCATCGCACCCATAGAGCCCATACCACGATAGGATTTGTAGGCACGTCCTTGGAATAATTCGACTTCACCTGGCGCCTCTTCGGTACCAGCAAACATGCCGCCAATCATGATGGTATGTGCACCGGCCACAATTGCTTTAGCGATATCACCCGAGTAACGCACACCACCATCAGCAATCAGTGGAACACCGGTTCCAGCCAATGCTGCTGCAACATTACTGATGGCACTGATTTGTGGAACACCGACACCGGCAACAATACGTGTAGTACAAATTGAACCGGGACCGATACCAACTTTAACCGCATCAGCACCTGCCTCAACTAAGGCTTTAGCTGCAGCTGCAGTAGCGATGTTGCCGCCAATCACTTGAACTTGAGGATAGTGTTGTTTAACCCACCGAACCTGATCTAACACCCCTTGGGAGTGACCATGAGCAGTATCGACAACAATGACATCCACTCCGGCTGCTACTAATGCATCAACACGCGCTTCACTCTCCGCGCCAATGCCAACTGCTGCGCCGACACGTAAACGTTCCTGCGCATCTTTGGAGGCCAGTGGATTGTCAGTTTGTTTTTGAATATCTTTAACGGTAATCATGCCCTGCAGATGAAATTGGTCATCGACTACCAGTACTTTTTCAATGCGATTGCTATGTAGCAAGTGCAAAACTTCTTCACGACTGGCATCTTCACCAACGGTGACCAGTTTATCTTTGCCAGTCATGATTGAAGAGACAGGATTATCAAAATGTTTTTCAAAGCGTAAATCGCGACTGGTCACAATGCCGACCAGATCATCACCATCAACCACCGGTACGCCGGAGATATTGTGGGCACGTGTCAAAGCAACGACATCGCCGATAGTGGTATTTGGGCCAACTGTAATTGGGTCACGAACCACGCCGCTTTCAAATTTTTTCACTTTGCGGACTTCGTCAGCTTGCTGCTCGATAGTCATGTTTTTATGCAGAATACCCAGGCCGCCTTCCTGTGCCATGGCAATCGCCAGACGACTTTCAGTAACGGTATCCATAGCGGCGGATAACAATGGAATATTGATGGTGATGTCACGTGTCAGTTGTGTTGACAGACTGACATCGCGCGGCAGAACATTTGAATAGGCGGGGACTAATAAAACGTCATCAAATGTCAGGGCTTCTTGCGCAATTCTCATGAGGCGGGTTCCCGAATTTACTGTAATATGATCGACAAATTATATCAGGAACTTAGCGGTTTATGGCATCACTTATGACATCGGATTCGCAAGGTAAACTCGCTGCCCGTGCTGTCAAGGATGTATATCCGGTTTCGCGATTGGTCAGAGAAGTCCGGCTGATGCTGGATGGTTCGTTTCCACTTTTATGGGTGGAAGGCGAAATCTCCAATTTAGCGATGCCGGCTTCTGGGCATATTTACTTCACACTTAAAGACTCAGCTGCGCAAGTGCGCTGTGCGATGTTTCGTGGACGCAATCAACAATTACGCTTTACCCCAGAAAACGGCATGCAGGTATTATTGCGTGTCAAAGTCACGCTTTATGAAGGCCGCGGCGAATTTCAGCTGGTTGTTGAGCATATGGAAGAGGCGGGCAGCGGCGCCTTGCAGCGTGCTTATGAAGCATTAAAAGCCAGACTGGGCCAAGAAGGTCTTTTCGATACCGCCCATAAAAAACCGTTACCGTTTTTGCCGCAAACCATTGGTATTGTGTCTTCACCAGATGGCGCAGCTGTTCACGATATTTTGCATGTATTGAAACGTCGTTTTCCGGCAATCAAAGTGATTTTATATCCTGTTGCGGTACAAGGTGAAACGGCACCACGGCAAATTGCAGCTGCTATTCAAACTGCCGATCAGCGACAGGAATGTGATTTGCTGATAGTCGGGCGGGGAGGTGGCTCGCTGGAAGATCTGTGGAGTTTTAATGACGAACTGGTCGCCAGAGCTTTATTTGCCTGCCAGATTCCAACCATCAGTGCGGTGGGTCATGAAATTGATTTTACCATTGCCGATTTTGTCGCCGATGTCAGAGCACCGACACCGTCGGCAGCCGCTGAAATTGCAGTACCCGAAGCCCGGCAACTCGCATTAAATCTACATAATTTGTTGCAAAACTTAAAAAGCCGAATTGAACAAAAACTATTTAACGAACAACGGCATATACGTTATTTAACCCAGCGGTTACCACGCCCGCAACAGCAACTGAAACTTCAGCAACAACAATTGAAACGCCTGCAGTCCCAGTTGGATTACAGCTTTCAGCGGCGCTTGCAAAGCAAGCAGCAGCAGTTGGATTATCTGTCTGCAAGATTACCGCATCCCCAATTGCGGATCAGCTGGCGGCAAACCCGTTTGCAGGATTTAACGCAGCGATTTGAAAAAGCCTTTGCTGTACAACAGCAACAGTTCCTGCAACGTAGCCAGAATCTCAATGATCGGTTAAAGCGATTAGTGCCGGTCTCCCGATTGAAACAACAACAGCAGCTTGTAGAAGCACTTTCTGCACAGCTCAACCGGCTGACTCGACAGCAGATTACCGATCACAAAAAACAGTTGATGCAATTGATGCGAACCCTTTCAGTTGTCAGTCCGTTAAATACGCTGGAGCGGGGTTACAGCATCACTAGCGATGAGCAAAGCGGTAATGTTATTTACCGTGCGGATGAAGTGACTATTGGTCAGAAACTGCAAATCCGTTTATTTGAAGGTCAATTGAACTGCGAAGTACGTGAGAAAAAATGAAATTAAATTTTATCTGTTTGCCCATTCTGTTATTGCTGTGTTCGTCTGTTTGGGCATTACCACAACAATTTCCGGTGCCTGGTGGCGTCATCATTTTGCCGTTGGAAATTGACGGAAATATAGCTCCTAAAGTCACCTACGAAAAACAACAGGTGCTGGTAGTAAAACAGGATTCCCAATGGCTGGCCCTAGTGGGCATTCCTTTGGCAGCCAAACCTGGCAACCATAAAGTGCTGGTAGATGACCAAGGCGCGTTAAGCAGCATTCTGTTTGAGGTCAAACACAAATCCTATCCCACCCAGCATGTGAATGTGCCCGATGATCGTAAGGTGAATCCTTATGCTGAAGATATGGTTCGCATCGAGGCAGAAACCGCCAAGATTAATAAAGCGTTGCGAAACTGGCGGGTGAGTGACGACATTCCATTCAATTTTGTGTGGCCGATTGAAGGTCGTGTCAGCGGGCTGTTTGGTCGGCGCAGAGTATTCAATGGCGAAGAACGTAATCCTCATAGCGGAATTGATATTGCAGCGCCCACCGGTACTAGCATTATGGCGCCTGCCGATGGTGTGGTGACCGATACCGGCGATTACTTTTTTAATGGCAACACAGTGATGATTGATCATGGCCAGGGACTTATCACCATGTTTTGTCATCTGGATAGGATCGATGTCAAAGTAGGTCAACAGGTAAAACAACGAGACATCATTGGTACGGTTGGAGCAACGGGGAGGGTCACTGGCCCACATTTGCATCTTGGAGTCAGTTTGAACGATGCCCGGGTTGAACCATTATTGTTTTTCCCCAAGCGACAGGGTTATCCATCTTTGGACTGATTTGTTGGTCCAGCAAACTGATTTAATAATTCTTTTAGCAGACTGAAGTTAACCGGTTTGGTGAGATAGGCGGTAAACAAACCTTCTGCTTGTTGTAAATCATATGGCATGGCGGCAGCAGTCACCGCTATCACTGGAATATGGCGAAACTTTGGATTAGTGCTAATCTGCTCGGTAGCCTGTAAGCCACTTATTCCGGGGAGGTTTATATCCATCAAGATCATCTCTGGCATAGTCTTTTCCAGCCATTCCAATCCGGCTTCGGCTGTTTTGCAGACATGTAGATCATATTGCGGCAGCCGATCAAAGAAGGCCTCCATCAGTTTGATATTGGCAGGATTATCCTCAATATGCAGAATGATTTTTCCGGAAGCAGATTTAACCGGGGCCTCAGAGTAAAGCGGAGAAGACTGTTGACTCAGATTCTCGTGCTGCAAAATCTGGTTGGTTATCGGTAATTCAACCCAGAATCGACTGCCTACGTTTTCTTTACTTTCAAACCCAATATGACCATCCATGGCCTTTATAAGTCTTTGCGTGACGATAAGTCCAACCCCAGTGCCCTCAATTCCTGAGTTCTCTTGCCCTAATCGATCAAACGCCGTAAACAGATAAGCTTGTTTATCCTGTGGAATTCCAATGCCTGTATCTTGGACAGTAATTCGCAAGCGATTAAGACCATGGATGATCTCCCCACTAATAAACACCTCACCATCTGGTCGGTTATATTTGATAGCGTTACTCACCAGGTTAATCAAAATTTGCTTGAGTTTGGTTAAATCAGCGAGCACCAGGTGGTCGGGGATCTCTCCGGTTAAAATGTTGACCTTATAGCGTGTGGCCAGGTTTTGCAGCATTGGCAAACAATGTTTAATGGCGACACTGACATCTACCGGTTCAATGGATACTTCCACTGTACCCGTTTCGATTTTTGCCAGCTCCAGGACATCATTAATCAGCTTGAGCAAATGCTCACCACTTTGAATGATTAGCTTCAGACTATCCTGCTGAGTTTCATTGAGGGGAGCCATTTGATCGCTCTGTAATAGATGAGCGAAGCCTAAAACGGCATTCAATGGTGTGCGTAATTCATGGCTCATTGCGGAGAGGAATTCGGATTTGGCCTGGTTGGCTTTTTCGGCTTCTTCTTTAGCAGCAATCAATGCCAGATGCTCCGCTTTTTGCAAAGAAATATCGCGTGCTATACCGGTAAAGAAATAACGGCCTTCCCATTTAAAAGCGCTTAAGGTCAATTCAATAGGAATGATTTGCCCGCTTTTATGTAAAGCTTCAAGCTCAACCGGTTGACCGATTATTTTGGATTGCTCGGTGCTTAGAAAACGGGACATGCCGCCCTCATGATGGTGACGATGTTGAGCAGGCATCAGCCGGGTAATATTCTGGCCAATAATTTCCTCTGGTTGATAGCCGAATAAACGTACAGAGGCCACATTAAAATTTCGAATAATGCCGGTTTCGTCAATAGTGATAACACCTTCCATTGTATGATTCAGCAGAGTTTGTAAACGTTCACTTTCACGTTTAGCCTTCTCTTCCAGTTGTTTGCCTTTTTCCAGCTCAGCTTCCAAGGTGGCAGTTTGTAAGGCAATTTGTTGACTTAATACTTTGGCATGATGACGTTTGATGAAATAACCAATCGCCATTAATGCTGCGATCAAAAATAACGAAAAAACCAGCCATTTCAACCATACCGACAAGCTGGGTGTGGGGTCATAAATAAATCCTTCCAGCCGATGATCATCATTAATTAAACCTAATTGCTGATAATGTTCAGCAATTTTTTGCCAGCGCTCGATAGTCATATGACCTATTGAGACGGTGGGATATAAGCTGAGCTCACTGAGTTTTTCCGCTTCAAATTCCAGATGTGCCCGTGATTTATTTTGAATGTTATAGTCTTTTTCAATCACATCAATCATTTCATGAGGGTGTTCCAAAGCATATTGCCAGCCACGTATAGTGGCATCTCGAAATGCATCAACGATTTGAGGCTGACGTTTCAAATACTGTTCGGAAGTGAAAATAATATCGCTGTAGAAATTGATATTGAATTCATGCGGTGACAGGGTACGGTAATTGACGCCTTGCTCTCTCATCCAGAAGGGTTCATTGGAAATATAAGCGGTAAGTGCATCCACTTTGCCAGCGATCAGATTTTCAATGTCATCGGCCGTCGGATCCACAATATTCAGTTGATATGGATGAATATTAAATCTCAACAACATAGC
>JAMDEF010000139.1 GCA_023488305.1 Gammaproteobacteria bacterium
AATTACAGCATCTTGTTTTAGTGGTTTGAGGAGAGCATCGTCTGGCTGGCCACAACCTACCAGTCCTAAAATAACAATTGCTATCAGAAGTAAATTTGTGAGCTGTCTCTTCATTAAGCTGCTTTATGACGGAGCTTTTCCCCTGGCAACAAACACTTTGGCAGTACGTTGTCGCCAGAGTAGAACAACAGCGTATGCCTCATGCCATTTTATTAACTGGCGTGGCGGGGTTGGGAAAGACGTTATTTGCTGCCAAAATGGCGGAAAGCCTGTTATGCCAATCCCCAGATGAACAATTTATGGCCTGTGGGCATTGCCATAGTTGTCAGTTAATGCAAGCGGGTAATCACCCGGATCATCTGACGATACGCGCAGAAGAGGCTGGTAAGTCCATTAAAATAGAACAAATCCGTGCGCTGAAAGAGAAACAATCACTTACCCCAAGCATTGCCCAATGGAAAACAGTCATCATTGAAGCTGCTGATTCAATGACTAACAGTGCCGCCAATAGTTTATTGAAATTGCTTGAAGAACCACAAAACAATACGATTTTGATTTTAACCACTGATGCCGTGCATCGGTTGCCAGTGACTATTCGCAGTCGCTGTCAGCAAATGCATTTATCAGCTCCTGACTATTCAATCACTTTACCATGGCTAGAGTCACAAGGAATTTCGACGGATACTGACCAATTGCATAAGCTTGCATCATTAACATTGGATGCGCCTTTTGCTATTGTTCATGCGCTTGAAACCAATGAATGGCAAAGCTATCAACAACTTCAACAGGACTTTGATCTACTGCTGCAACAGCGTGTTAATCCAGTACACATGGCCAGCCAGTGGCAACAATACGATCTGCTGAAAGTCATGCATCAACTATTATCGACCATTAAAATCCGGCTAAAACAACATTATTCGGGGTATGCTGAAGTCACTAAAACCCAGCAATACTGGCAGATCGCTGATTGCATAGTGAATACAATAAAGCTAGTATCGTCTTCAAATAACTATAACAAGACACTGTTAATAGAAGACTTTATGGTTTCTGTAATGCGTATTTCCGGTACAAATTCAGTAAACCATTAGTTCCATTACCTGAAATTAATTAAAGAGTAATTATATGGGCATGAATCCACGTAAAGGCATCCTCTCACTGAAAATCAGTGATCAGAACATGCTTTACCACTCCTTTATGCCGTTTCTTAAAAATGGTGGCTTGTTTATCCCAACTAATAAAACCTACGAAATGGGCGAAGAAGTGTTTATTTTGCTTACCTTGCTGGATGAAGCAGAAAAAATTCCTGTTGCTGGAACCATTGCTTGGATTACACCCAGAGGTGCACAAGGTAACCAAGCGGCCGGAATTGGCGTACATTTCAGTGAAGGCGATGGTGGAGCCAATGTGGTTCGCGGTAAGATTGAAAATCATCTGGTCGATAAATTGAAATCGGACAAAGCCACCTACACGATGTAAGACAATGATGGCACAAGCCGTCACTAACTGGGTTATTTATGTATATCGATTCACATTGCCACCTCAACTTACTGGCTGACCAACCAGGTGGCGTTGCTGCAATGGTTGCCGAAGCCAGCGAAAATCACATTGAACATATCCTATGTATTGCCATAGATAAAGAAAGCATTGAGTCAGTTCGACTACTTGCTGAGCAATATCCACAACTTACTGCCAGTGTTGGAATTCATCCAAATGTTGACGAGTCAGGCACGTTAAGCACTGAACAACTGATCGAACTGGCAGCGCACCCAAAAGTAATTGCAATTGGTGAAACCGGTCTTGATTACTTTCGCAGTGAAGGTGATTTGACCTGGCAACGGGATCGCTTTCGTTATCATATTGATGCAGCGAAACAGACAAAAAAGCCTTTGATAATTCATACCCGTGAAGCACGCGAAGATACTATGACAATGCTGGAGCAAGAGAACGCCCGAGACGCCGGCGGCATTATCCATTGCTTTACCGAAAACTGGGAAACCGCCAAACGCGCTTTAGATATTGGATTTTATATTTCTTTATCCGGCATCGTGACGTTTAAAAGCGCCCGTGAGTTACAAGATGTCGCCAAACAGCTGCCACTAGATCGGATTCTGATTGAAACGGACGCACCCTACCTGGCACCAGTACCCCATCGTGGAAAAACCAATAAACCTGCTTATGTAAAACATGTAGCAGCGTTTCTGGCTGAACTTCGAGGTGAATCAGAAGAGCAGATAGCAAAAGCAACTACTGATAATTTTTATCGATTATTTCCTACAGTCAATAAAGCAGCTTAATGAAGAGACAGCTCACAAATTTACTTCTGATAGCAATTGTTATTTTAGGACTGGTAGGTTGTGGCCAGCCAGACGATGCTCTCCTCAAACCACTAAAACAAGATGCTGTAATTCTCGCATTTGGGGACAGCCTGACCTTTGGCACTGGTGCTCAGCCAGAGCAAAGCTATCCATCCGTATTAGCCGAACTAACCGGCAGGCAAGTGATTAATGCCGGAATTCCGGGTGAACTTAGTGGTGCTGGTAAGGTGCGTTTATCACAATTGCTTCAGGAAACTAAACCCGATCTGGTTATTCTGTGTCACGGCGGCAATGATTTACTGCGTAAGCAAAGTCGCCAACAGTTACAAACTAATCTGCAGGCTATGGTGGATGAAATAACCAACAGCGGTGCACAGGTATTATTAATCGCTGTACCGGCTTTTGGTATTAATCTGGCACCAGCTCCCTTGTATCTTGAGTTAGCAAAGACAAATAATATTCCCATTCAGCCCACTATTCTGAGTGAGCTGCTTATCGACAACGCCTTAAAAGCCGATCAGGTTCATCCCAATGCGCTTGGCTATCAACAATTTGCCCAGTCCATCCATCGTTTATTAATCGACTCTGGCGCCATTTTGTATTAACCCCAGCATAGGAAATTTTCCTGGTGGTTACCTAAAGTTTCAACTAGTGAAGACGATATAGGAAGTGATAGGAATTTTTCTCGTAATCACTGGGAGTTTAGTATGTTGAAGTCACTGTCTGTTAAGGCAAAAATGTTGGTTTTAAGCAGCATAATGGTGACAGGGATTGTTGTGCTAGCAGTAATGCTAAGTCTTGGCATGCATTCACTTGTGCAGATTGGTCAATCGAATGCCATGACTATTGATGCCGAAACAGAATTTGTAAGGTTACGAGTACATCAAAAAGATTTTTTCAATCGACTCGATCTTAAGTATCAAACTAGTTATAACGAAACTCACAGCATCGTCAAACAACAACTTGCTGAGTTAGAGTCACAACTCAAATCACAAAATATTCAACTAGAACAGATCCCACAATTAATAAGCTTACTTCAACAATACCACGCTATTTTTAACGAACTAGTCGTGATGCAGCAAGTTATCGGCCTAAGTCATACCGACGGCCTTTATGGCAATTTACGAAAATCAGTCCAAGAAGCTGAACAAATGCTGGCGAGGTTTCAAAACGATACTTTATTAAAAGATATGTTGATGTTACGTCGCAATGAAAAAGACTTTATGTTGCGTAAAGATGTCAGCTATCTAAACACTTTTAACGACAACCTCAAGGTGTTCTATCAAAATTTACAACAAAGCTATTTGAGTGATTTTGAACAACGTCAGGTATCCGCCCTGATGCAAAGCTACAGCAACGATTTCACTACACTGGTTACCAATTACGAGCAACTGGGTTTTAATGAAGATCTTGGCCGGATTAGCGAAATGCGTGGCATCGTTTTAGAGATTAGGCAGCTATTCGAGCAAACATCTCAACTTATTGCTGATGAAGTGATAGCGTACGAAAGATCCGTTTTTATTAAGGCAATTATTACCATTGTGGCAATTCTGGCACTATTAATTTTCTTATCTCAGTTTATCAGCCGCAGTGTCGTCAACCCCATTAATATGCTGGCTGAAGTCATGAAACGGGCACAGCAAAATAAAGATTTGACTCAACGCGCCACGATCGAAGGCAAAGATGAAATCGTGCAGATGGCTGAAGTATTTAATCAGATGATGAGTGCTTTTAGTCAATTGATTCAGCAAGTATTTGATTCATCAAGACAATTGAATGTTGCAGCTGAAGAACTAACCGTTATTACCGGGCAAACCAGTCGTGGTGTGATGAGTCAACAAAGTGATAGCGAGCAGGTTGCGACCGCAATGAATGAAATGACTGCAACAGTACAGGAAGTGGCTCGTTATGCTTCACAGGCAGCAGAAGCATCACGTACTGCAGATGACGAAACCAAAGCCGGTAAACAGGTGGTAATGGATGCCATTGATGGCATAAATTTACTTGCCAAACAAGTTGAAGTTGGGGCGATATCCATTAAAGATCTGCAAAAAGAAAGTGAAAATATTGGCAGTGTATTGAGTGTGATCCAAGGTATAGCTGAGCAAACCAACTTGTTAGCCTTAAATGCCGCAATTGAAGCGGCCCGGGCAGGTGAATCAGGTAGAGGTTTTGCTGTTGTGGCCGATGAAGTCAGAACGCTTGCCAAACGTAGCCACGATTCAACCGAGGAAATCAAAAAAATCATTGATCGTTTGCAAAACGAAGCTGAAAAAGCGGTTCGTGTTATGGATGAAGAGCTTGTCCAAGCACATCAAAGTGTTGAAAAAGCAGAAAAAGCTGGCCAATCGCTGGATATCATTGCGGAGTCTGTTACCTCAATTCGTGATATGAACACGCATATCGCCAGTGCTGCGGAAGAGCAATCAGCTGTGGCAGAAGAAATAAACCGTAATATTGTCAGTATCGCTCAGGTTGCTGAAGAAAATGCTGAAAGCACTAACCAAACTACTTTGACCAGCCAGGAGCTGGCCAGATTAGCAAACGGATTAGAAACCCAAATTAGTCAATTTAAAGTTTAATATAGATAAAAAATTCTCTGGCGGGGCAGGCCAACTCTAGTATATGGTGATCTGGAGTTGGCTTGTTTCATACAAAGCGAGATAAAAATTGAGCAACAATGCTGAGGCCCAGGATTATCTGTTAAGCGTGCTGATAAATCATCAGCCACAGGCAGTATTTATCTTTCAGGATAAAGTGTTGTTAACTGCCAATTCCGAAGCGTTACGCCTTATCAAAGCTCAAAATGAATGCGATATTCTCGGTTTATCCTTCAGCGATTTTTTCGCTGAGCCGCTGGATAGAATCAACTTATCATCTCAATTACCTGTTCAGTCTTCATTAACGCTTATTGGTATAAGTCGACCTCAGCTATATCCAGCGACATTGGTGCTCGACCATAGCAATAAACTTCTTGTCATTTTATCCAGTCAGATTGAGTCCGGAGTAGCACAACGTTGGCTATCAGCTGATTTGGATTCATCTTCTACACTTATCGGACATTGGATATACAGCTCAACGACTTCCCAGCTTTGGTGGGAATCACAAACTTTTGAAATTTTTGCCCAGTCAGTCGCACGATTTGCACCATCAATAGCGACTATGTTGCAGTTGGTTCATCCAGACGATAAGCATCAGGTTGAATATGCTTTTAATGAGGCCATGAACCAACAAACGAAACTTGATATTTGTCACCGGATAATAACTATCGATGGCGAAATAAGGTTTATCCGGCAACGTGCTACCTGGGGTTCAGTGGGTAATGAACTGTTAGGCACTGTGTTGGATTTAACTGAAATAAAGCAGCATATCAGTCATAGCGATCATAAATTGCGCCTGATGGATGAAACCCAGCGAATCGGCCATATGGGCAGTTGGGAATTTGATTTATTGCAAAATAAAGTCACTTGGTCGGAGCAAACTGCTGAATTGTTTGGTGTAAGGCTGGAAGAATTTGATGGAACCATAGAAAGTTTTCAACAATTTATTCTGCCAGATGATAAAGCGAACCTGGATGTTACTCGGGCTAAACCAAATAATAGCGGCATCATTGAGGCTGAATATCGAATTACTCGTAATAATGATGGGGCAATTCGCTGGCTATTTGAATGTGGTAAATCAATTTTTAATGCAAGTGGCCAGGAAATTCGCCGTTTAGGCATGATTATCGATATCACGGAACGTAAACGGCTAGAAATGATACAAAGGCTGGAATCCAGCATGGTAGAAGCTGTTGCATCATCATTGGCTTTACCGGAGATAATGGAAAAGATAGTTCTGGGTATCGAGGAAATCATTCCCAATACCATTGCCTCGATTTTACTGTTGGATGAAGAGGGCAAACGGCTTCTGCATGGTTCAGCACCGAATTTACCAAATAGTTATAACGATGCTATTCATGGTGAACTTATAGGTCCGCAAACCGGTTCCTGTGGAACAGCCGCCTATCTCAAAAAACCGGTTATCGTTGCTGATATTGAGCATGATCCATTATGGGTAAATTATTACGGCTTGGCATTGGCTTGTAATCTGCGGGCTTGTTGGTCACACCCGATATTTGATGAAAAACAGAAGGTTATTGCGACTTTTGCGATTTATCACGACACGATAAAAACGCCGGAACCCGAACAGCTGGACACGATTGAGCGTATCACGAAAATTATTTCTATCGCCATATGCAAACAGCGTGATGAAGAGCGAATTCGACGTAGTGAAAGCCGCTTTCGTGAAGCGTTCCAGGATGCTGCGACCGGTGTCGCCATCACCACAACAGATGGTCGATTTCTTGACTGTAATCATGCCTATTGTGAAATGCTTGGGTATTCGGTTGAAGAATTGATGCAACTTACTTTTCAGCAGCTGACCCACCCTGAGGACAAAAAACAGAACCAACAAGAAATCAACGATATTCTGCTTGGACTGCACGATAGCCGCATTATTGAAAAACGTTATATCAGCAAATCTGGAGAAACTGTCTGGGCGAGATTAAGCGTTACTTTGCAGAGAGACAAAAATGATCAACCGCTGCACCTGATTGCTATCACCGAAAACATCACAGAAAACAAACTTACCGAATCAAAGCGAGAAGAAGCCGAACGATCGTTAACACAGCTGCTTAAAAATCTGCCGGGTGTGGCTTACCGCTGTTTATATGACGATAATTGGACAATGTTGTATCTCAGTGATTCTTTTGAAAATCTGACCGGTTACAAACCTGAAGATGTATTGAACAATAAAAAGATTACTTTTGCTGATTTAATGTTCGTTGATGATCGTCAATATGCTGCCAAAATTGTCAACAGTGCACTAACTCAAAATCGATCTTTCCAGGTTGAATACCGGATTATTCATAAAAATGGTGAAATTAGATGGTTTTGGGAACAGGGAAGTGGTGTTAAAGATAAAGATGGAAACCTAGTTGCTATTGAAGGTTATATTTCCGATATCACACTGCAGAAAGAAGCAGATGCCAGCGTCCGTGAGAGCGAACAGCGTTTTCAGCTGTTATCCAAAGCCACCAATGATGCAATTTGGGATTGGAACTTAGTCACCAATAAGCTTTGGTGGAGTGATAGTTTTGAGACTCTATTTGGAATCTATACAGATAACGCAGAAATTACTTTAGAAGGATGGAAAAAACGAATTCATCCCGACGACAGAAATAGAGTTGTTAATAATGTTAATCGTGCGATAGAAACTCATCAGAACGGTCTTTCGGATAGTTATAAATTTCAGCGTAAAGATGGTAGTTATGCAGATGTTATCGACCGAGGCTACGTCATATATAACGATGAGAATGTTGCTATTCGTATGGTGGGCGTTATTACTGACATTTCCGAAAGACTTGAGATGGAAGAAAGACTACGCCAGTCTCAACGCCTGGAAGCGGTAGGCCAATTAACCGGTGGTGTCGCCCACGATTTTAATAACCTACTCACGGTTATCGTCGGTAATGCCGAAATTATTACTGAATCACTTGCTGTGGATTCAAATTTACGTGGTTTATCACAAATGATTCAAGAAGCCGCCGATCGTGGGGCTGAATTGATCCGTAGCTTATTGGCCTTTGCCAGACGACAACCGCTGGATCCAAAAAATATTGAGGCCAATCAATTATTAAAAAACTTCCAATCCTTATTAAGTCGTTCACTGGGTGAAACTATTCAGCTTGAAATGGCTTTACAAGACGAGATATGGCTAGCTCAAGTCGATCCGGGACAACTGGAAAATGCTTTATTGAATCTTGCCTTGAATGCAAAAGATGCAATGCCTTCAGGTGGTCGTCTTTTAATTGAAACACTCAATGTGGCACTCTCCGAAGAGTACGCCTCACAACATGATGTGACGGCCGGTGATTATGTGGTTATCGGCGTTTCCGACACTGGGGTTGGTATAGCACCTGAGAACTTGGATAAAGTGTTTGAGCCGTTTTATACCACCAAAAGTAAAGATAAAGGTACTGGCCTTGGCTTGGCAATGGTCTATGGATTTGCCCGCCAAAGCTTGGGGCATATCAATATTTATTCCGAGCTGGGGCAGGGAACCACTATAAGACTCTATTTGCCGAGATCACCGGTAGAAATTGCAACAGCAGATAATCCTGCAGCTTTACCTATTCAGCCCAAAACAGGCAAAGAGCATATTTTAGTGGTTGAGGATGATGAGCTGGTTAGAGGTTATGTCATCTCACAATTAGAATTTATTGGTTATCAGGTCATAAGTGCTTCAAATGGCCAGGAAGCGATGGAAATCATTCAGAGTGACGCCCAGATCGATCTATTGTTTACCGATGTGGTGATGCCGGGCGGTATGAGTGGTCGCGATTTGTCTGACAAAGCGCAACGCATTCGTCCACAATTAAAAGTGTTATTCACTTCTGGCTATACCGAAAACTCTATTATTCATCATGGTCGATTAGATCCCGGGGTGTTGTTGCTGAGTAAACCTTATAGCCGGGATGAGTTATCCACCAAAATACGTCAGGCATTGGATTGAATATGTTGATACAACTCGTCGATGCATTGTGCTATTTGACATGGGAAATAAAGAGTATTCTGTGCTGATGACCGAACTTAAAGTACTGATTCTGGATGACAATAATCTCACAGCACGAGCAATAGCTAATGTTGCCGAATTTATCGGTTTATCAGCCAAAGTCACATCGGACTTTCAAAGCTTTCTAACTATTCTTGATGAGTGGAAACCACAATATCTGATTGTGGATTTGATCATGCCGGACATGGACGGCGTGGAAGTATTAGGTGAATTATGCAAAATGCAAGTCGAGGCGCAATTAATAATTACCAGTGGCGCCGGGCAACAATTATTACATGCTGCTGCACGTTCAGCAGGGGCGCATGGTTTGAATGTGTTGGGAATTTTACCAAAGCCTTTTAATCCCAAAGCTTTTCGGGATTTGATTAATGCAGAATCGAACAATACTGCTGACAACACCTTCGGCAGACAATTACGTGCCGAAAGTCAGATAAATAACCTCACTGTTACCGAACTGGAACAAGCAATCAATGCACGTGAAATTTATCTGGTCTACCAGCCAAAAGTCTCCTGCATCAGTGGTGCTTTAACCGGCTTTGAAGCCTTGGCCAGATGGCATCATCCAGAAAAAGGCTTTATTTCACCCGAAAAGTTTATCCCGTTAGCCGAACAAAATAATTTAATTGATCGTTTAACCTTACAAGTTTTTGAACAGGCGTTACCGTTTCTTAATAAACTGCAGGCCGCCGATACGGTACATGGAATGCAAAGCCGTGACTTATTGCTTTCGGTGAATATCTCTGCAGCGTCACTGAAAAATCTGCTGCTATTTAAACAGATAGAGATGCTTTGTGAGAGCAATAAGATTAAACCCGATCAGCTCATTCTTGAGCTAACTGAAACCGCTGCCATGGATAAG
>JAMDEF010000105.1 GCA_023488305.1 Gammaproteobacteria bacterium
TATCAATGTCGACGGCGGTTGGAGTGCCTGGTAATTAAGGTATTAAGTTAATGAATAAATCAGTTTTAGGCGTTATCCCGGCACGTTATAAGTCTTCACGCTTTGAAGGTAAACCTCTAGTCGAAATAAATGGTATCCCTATGCTCAAGCGTACTTACGAGCAAGCAAGGAAATCTGATCTCCTCAGCGAGCTAATCGTCGCGACAGAAGACGCTAGAATAGTTGAATACTGCGAGTCTGAAAAAATTCCTGTCGTGATGACATCAGCTGAATGTCTCACGGGAACAGATCGATTAGCTGAGGTGGCCGATCAATACGCCTTTGATTTTTATATCAATATTCAAGGCGATGAGCCGGTTATTGATCCGGAAACCATTTCTCAATTGATTAGTGAATATGAAAAGTATGGTGAGGAATATATTGCCTATAACCTTTATAAAGTCATATTTGATCAGGAAGAAATTAACAGCAAAACCATTGTTAAAGTCGTTGTAAATCAATTGGATGAGTTGATGTATATGTCACGTTTAGCAATTCCTTTTTCAAAATCAGGACTTGAACCATCTATTAAGCAGCAAATTCCTGTGTATGGTTTTACTCGGGAAGCTTTAAAAGTGTTTGCTTCTCACACCTCTAAGACCTGCAATGAAAAATACGAAGATATAGAGTTACTCCGATTCGTTGACCTTGGTTATAAGCTGAAAATGAGTGAAACATATGCAGACTCAATTTCAGTGGATGTACCATCTGATGTTCAAAAAGTGGAGCGTTTCCTGAACAAACAAACTTCAAATCTAACTTAAAAGTTATTTCTGGCGCATTGGCATAAACGTTTTAGCAGGCTTATGACTCAGAAGTAATATGTGTGGAGCATAATGGAACCTTTGGTGAGCGTTGTTATTCCGGTTTTAAATAATCGACACGGATTTGTTAGTGCCTTTGACTCGCTGAATGGAGATGAATGTTCCATAGAAATCATTGTAATAGATGGTGGCTCAACCGATGGTACGGTTGATGAAATTATTCAGCGTGAAAGAAATATTGCCTACTGGGAAACGGGTAAAGATAACGGAATCGCCGATGCATTTAATCGTGGCATATCTGTAGCGAAAGGCGAATTTACCGTCATCTTAAACAGCGATGATTTCTGGGAACCTGATGTGATGGAGCATTTAAAGTCTGCCATTAAAGAAAATCCAGATGCAGATGTTTTTTATGGGGCACTTCGATTTATTGATAACGAGAAGAATTATCGTTATGTTCGTTTTCCTGACATTTCCAAGATGCAGTACCGGATGTCACTCTTTCATCCTGCGATGATAGTCAGAAAAAGTTGTTATCAAGAGATCGGTTTTTATGATGACAAATACACGCATGCGATGGACTCTGAATGGTGTCATCGGGCGATTAAAAAGGGAAAAGTTTTTTGTGAAATCCCGTTTGTTCTAGCCAATATGTCTCTTGGTGGTGTTAGCGATAGGGATTACCATATCAGTCTTTCCCAGTATCGAGATTCATTGATTAAAAACAGGCTCAGTAATCGCTATATGTCATATTTATTCTATTACTTGAACCTGGTTCAAAAGAAAGCGATTCGTCTGCCATTTTTCTATCCGTTGAAATTAGTCAAAGATCGATTTTTCCATAAAAATTGAAAGTTTAGAGCATTTTAAGGAATGAGATGAAAATTGCCGTTGATGCGAGGCCGCTAAACTTTCCATATAGTGGGATTGGAAAATATACGATTGAGCTTTTGGCTAGGTTGGTTGATTCAGAGCATGAGTGGCATTTATTGTTCACTCCAAAATATCAATACAGCTTTCTTCAACGAGGCAATGTTGTCATACACAATCTTAGTAACAAAAATTACCTTGATGCCTTAATCATAAATTTTCATGCTTATGCATTAATCCGTAAGTTAGATATAGATTTGTTTTGGTCGCCTAGACACCACTTGCCTTTTTTCCTGCCCCAAAAAACAAAAAAGATTTTATCTATTCATGACATCGTCTGGAAACGTTGTCCTGAAACGATGACTAAGTTTGGCTTGTTGCAAGAGTGGATGATGATGCCTCGTTCCATTAAGAGCGCAACCGAAATCATCTCAGTATCTAAATCAACAACAAATGATTTGTGTGATGAATTTCAGATTGAACCCGATCGTTGCAAGCTTATACCGCCTGCAGTAAATGATAATTTTCATGTGCAACAACCCATTTCAGATACGATGGAAGGTCACACACCATACTTCCTGTTTGTTGGCACTAATGAGCCGAGAAAAAACTTATCCAGACTGTTTCAGGCCTATAGTTCATTGACAGATGAAACAAAAATGCGGTCTGGTATCGTTATTGTTGGTAATGATGGCTGGAACTCAAAATCTGTAAAAGAACTGATAGAATTATTCAATCTAAGTAATAATGTGATATTTCACTCAAATATTGATGAGCATGAGCTAATTGAACTCTATGACAAGGCATTATTCCTAGCGCTTCCATCTTTGTATGAAGGCTTTGGAATTCCGATACTGGAAGCACTAACGAGGGGTAAGCCTGTGCTTACATCTAATAATTCCTCAATGCCTGAAGTCGCAAGTTTTTGTGGTCATTACATAAATCCCTATTCAGTTGTTTCAATTAAGGATGGGCTTGAAAAAATGATTAACGATGTTTCATATCGTAATAATTTATCTTCCTCGGCAAAACGGATTGCTGCCAACTATTCATGGGATAATTCTGCAAACATGTTGTTAGAAGTAATACGGGAAGTTTCATCTATGGAAGGGCGACAAAGTAAGTGAAAGTTTTACATGTTTTCAAAACGTACTTTCCAGATTCATTCGGTGGGGTTGAGCAAGTAATTTATCAAATAGCTCGGGGGTGTGACGAGCGTGATATAGAAACGAAAGTCCTTGCGCTAAGTGATAACCCTGAACCAACCGAGGTCGAAGTCTACAAACATACAGTTCATCGTTGTAAGCAAAATGTTAATTTCGCCTCTACTGGTTTTTCATTTGATGTTTTTGATAAGTTTAAGCAATTGAGTAAATGGGCTGATGTTATTCATTATCATTACCCTTGGCCCCTAATGGATATTCTGCATTGCATATCAGGTGTAAGTAAACCATCTGTTGTCACTTATCATTCTGATATTGTGCGCCAAAAAGCGTTACTACATTTGTATAAGCCTCTGAGGAATAAATTTTTAGGTAAAGTAAATAAAATCGTTGCGACTTCACCAAATTATTTAAAAACCAGTCAAGCACTTCAGCGCTATCAGGATAAGGTGGATGTCATACCTATTGGTTTGGATAGACTGGCATATCCAAAACCTAAACCGGAAACATTTGAATATTGGCGTGAGAGAATCGGTGAAAAGTTTTTTCTATTTATTGGTGTGCTTCGTTATTACAAAGGTCTGCATATTTTAATTGAAGCCGCAAACGGTACTGAATATCCCATTGTTATTGTTGGAGCAGGACCGGTTGAAGCAGAGCTTAAGCAACAAGTTCATGAGAGTGGAATTGAAAATATACATTTTGTTGGGCCGGTTTCAGAAATCGATAAGTCAGCTTTGTTAGAGCTGTGTTTTGGTGTTGTTTTTCCATCACATCTACGTTCAGAAGCTTTTGGTATATCGCTTTTAGAAGGTGCCATGTATGGTAAGCCAATGATTTCCAGTGAGATTGGAACAGGAACAACCTATATCAATATTGATCAGCTAACAGGCCTGGTTGTGCCTCCAGCCGATGCAAATGCATTAAGAAAAGCAATGGGTTGGTTGTGGGCTCATCCAAAAGAGGCGTCTCAAATGGGGAATAGGGCGGCAAAAAGATATCAAGAATTGTTTACCGCAGATGATATGGTTAAAAAATATGTAACTTTGTATCAAGAAATAATAAATAGTTGAATTGGAAGAGCCGAAATATGAAATCTATCTTTGGCGAAAACACTGCAATTCTGTTTGACCGCATTGCTATCTGAATTATTTACCTGTTACAGATGCTATACAAGCTACATAATGAATCCGAATCTTATCAAACAAATAGTACTAATTCAGAGCAAAGGTCACATGTTTGTGTGATGAGCTTCTCATAAATCCACAGGATTATTTCCTATTTGATATTTTTGCCAACTTCCCCTATGGAATAAATCTAACAAATTATTTTATTCTTTGATTGCAGCTCGGATGAGCTGAATTCAATTAATACAAGGAGTATGGAAAGATGTTTAAGAAATGGATTATTTCTTTATTGTTGGCGTTTTCGCTTTCTTCATTCGCTGCATTTGCAGCAGATAAAATCAATATCAATACCGCTTCAGCTGATGAGTTACAGCTGCTGAATGGCGTGGGACCATCTACTGCCAATGCAATCGTGCAATATCGTGAGCAAAATGGTGAATTTGCCAGTGTGGATGATCTGGTGAATGTTAAAGGCGTTGGTGAAAAGAAGGTGGCTGGTTTAGCAGAGCAGGTAACGGTAGCTGACTGAGCTAAAATTATGTAGGACTGAAGAAGGTGAGGCTAATAACCTCACCTTTTTTATATGAGTTTAAAAAGCGACAGATGTTGAGACAACCGATTCCGCTTGTATCACCAGTTTGTCTTTCAGGTCTTCATTCAGGTTCTGCTTTTCTGCTTCGGTTAAAGCATGGTCATCGCTATTAGTAATGAAAAATACGTCTTCTACCTGATCCCCCAAAGTCACCATTTTGGCATTTATCACTTGAATCTGATGCGTTAGAAAAACCTGGGCAACGGCAGAGAGTAATCCAGGTCTATCGTGGGTATATAACTCCATAACCGTATGGTTTAGCTGGGAGTTGGTCGAAAAATTTATTACGGGTTCAGTTTTAAATAATTTGGTGATACGCGGCATTAATTGAGGCTTGTACCCTGAGGTAAGCTCTTCACGGGCAAGTTGTTTGTTTAACGCCGTAATGATGTCTTCGTAGCGTTGTTGAGCCCCATTCAGGATAAAGGTATTTAGTGCTTTGCCATCACTGCTGATATTGATTTTTGCATCCAGAATATTCAACTGCAATTGTTCCAGACAGGCAGTCATGGCAGCAAACAAGCCACGTCGATCATTAGCGAAAATAAATAATTCCAGAGTGTGTTGATCATTATGTTGGCGTAACAGAATCAGTGGTTCTTGATCGGGTTTTTCTAAGCGACCATTGCTCTGCCAGACGATTTCATCAACAGTTTGCCGCAGAAAATAATCCAGATCGTATTCATGCCATAAAGTTGTAATTTTTTCATCAGCCCACCCCATTTCAACCAGCTTATCCAAAGCAAGTTGGTATTTTTTGAGACTCTTTTCCTGGGTATTTTTGGCTTGGGCTTCTGTGTGTTCCAACCATTGATAGGTGCTGTGATACAACTGTTTGAGCAGTGAATCACGCCAGCCATTCCACAAGTTATTGTTGGTTGCCCGGATATCCGCGACTGTTAACAGATATAAATGATTTAAGCGGTTGACGCTGCCCACCAGTGCAGCAAAGTCTTGAATAACTTCGGGATCTTCCAGATCTTTCTTTTGAGCTGTAGAGGACATTGCCAGATGATGGCGAACCAGAAAGGTGACTAAGCTGGTGTCGTAATCACTCAAATTATGCTGAGTACAAAATTGCTCTGCGTCCTGTACACCCAAAATACTGTGATCACCACCACGCCCTTTGGCAATATCGTGATAAATACCTGCAATGTAGAGTAATTCGGGTTTAGGCAGTTGATAAAAGACTTCTGAGCATAATGGAAATTCATTTTTGAATTCGGGGCAGGAAAAACGCCGTAAATTACGCACCAGAAATAATGTATGTTCATCGACCGTATAAGCATGAAATAAATCATGCTGCATCTGCCCAACAATTCGGCCGAATTCGGGTAAGTAAGCACCTAATACACCAAGTTGATTCATCCGGCGAAACTCATGGGTCACGCCTTTCGGTTGACGGATGATCTCCATAAACAAGCTGCGGTTTTTAATATCAGCACGAAAGCGTTCATCGATTAAATGCAGATGGGCATGAATCTGACGGATGGTGGAGGCGCGGATACCCTTGATATGAGGATTTTGCTGCAGGATTAAAAACACTTCCAGCAGTGCATAGGGATAGTAAGCAAAAATACCGGAATTGATGGTTTCCAGATAGCCGTTATGTGATTGAAAGCGACGGTTTATCGGTTCAATATCTCGTGGCTCATCGGCCAGAATGATATTTTCTTCAAACATTTGCAGCAGCAAGGCATTCATCTGACTTACTGCACGAACTGTTCGATAATAATCTTTCATGAAATGCTCAACGGCCATCCGGCTGTTGGTTTCAACGTAGCCTAACTGTTTCGCTAGTTCACGTTGATGATCAATCATCATTTTTTCTTGTTTTCGGCCGACCAAATGATGTAATGCAAAACGTACCCGCCATAAAAAGCGGCGCGATTGCTGCAGAATGTCGAACTCACTTTCTGCCAGAAAACCTTTAGATTTCAGCCCTTGCAGGTTGCGGACATCAAAGTGTTGCTGGGCCACCCAATTAATGACCTGGATATCTCGCAGCCCGCCGGGTGATTCTTTTAAATTGGGTTCAAGATTATTGCCGGTATCGTTGTATTTATGGTGACGCTGGATTTGCTCTTGTTTTTTACGCTCGTAAAAAAGCCGGTTATCCCAGGTTTTGTTAGAAACCGTCAGTTGTTGCAGCTGCTCAAATAGGGTTTTATTACCGGATAAAAACCGTGCTTCCAGTAGATTGGTGGCAATAGTTATGTCATCTTCGGCTTGCTGACGGCATTCACTAATGGTGCGAACACTGTGACCTATCTCCAGGCCAATATCCCATAGTTGAGTCAGAAAAGTTGATAATTCAGCTGGCGGTGTTTCGGCTACTGAATCATCCAATAAAACCAGTAAATCGATATCAGAGTGGGGGTGTAATTCGCCGCGACCATAACCACCCACAGCGATCAAACTGACCGTGGTTTCCGACTCCAGATTTTTTTGCCATAAAAATTGCAGCACTTCATCGACAAAATGCGATTGTTGGTGAACCAGCCAATCAATGTCAGCGTGGTCCTCAAAAAAGCATTTTTTTAAATGCTGAGAGGCTTGGGCGAGAATATCTCGACAGCCAATTGCATTATCTGTCTGGCCAAATTCCCAAACAGATTGTGCAGAAATTGCCATTATTGGAGGCTCCTATGAGCGTTCTTCATCCCGAAGGGTTAAGATTTCATGACCGTCTTCTGTTACCAGAATAGTGTGTTCCCATTGTGCGGACAAAGAACGGTCTTTGGTGACCACGGTCCAGCCATCAGGCAGCTGTCTGACATGACGTTTACCGGCATTAATCATCGGTTCGATAGTAAAAGTCATGCCAGCTTGTAAAGTCATTCCAGTATCTGGCGAACCATAATGTAAAACCTGTGGTTCTTCATGAAACACCTGACCTATACCATGCCCGCAATATTCTCTGACAACCGAAAAATGCTCGTTCTCTGCGTGCTGTTGAATGGCATGACCAATATCACCTAATTTGATGCCAGGCTTGACCATATCAATACCAATCAACATGCATTCACGGGCTACTCTGGATAAACGTTGAGCCAGAATAGAGGTTTTACCTATATGAAACATTTTGCTGGTATCACCGTGATAGCCATCTTTGATAACAGTGATATCGATATTGATGATATCGCCGTCTTTGAGTTTTTTATCTCCAGGAATACCATGGCAAATCACATGGTTGACCGATGTACAAATAGACTTTGGAAAACCGTGATAATTCAGTGGTGCAGGAATAGCATTTTGCTCGTTAACGATATAATCATGGCAGATGATATTTAATTCATCGGTAGTAATGCCCGCAACCACATGTGGTTCAATCATGGTCAAAACATCCGCGGCAAGTTTGCCTGCCACACGCATTTTTTCAATTTCTTCGGCTGTTTTAATGGTCACGCCCATGCCAGATCCTGATTGCTGTTAACGGTAAAAAGACAAGGCATAGTTTGCCGTAAAAACCAGTCAACTGCCAGCTAAGTGGCGGAATCAAAGCGATATAGTGATGGTGCTTTGTTTTAGTTGGTAACTGTGGAATAATATGCGCGCCTTAGCAAAGGCAAAATCACACACGTGCCGACACAGTTTTCGGGGTGCTGTCTGAAAATTCAGATCAGTCGATAGCTGGGGTACGTGGAGGTTTAACCCCATATATATAGGTATAAAAATGGCTAAAATTACAATGCGCCAAATGCTTGAAGCAGGCGTTCACTTCGGTCACCAAACACGTTACTGGAACCCAAAAATGGGTCCTTTCATCTTTGGTAAGCGTAACAATATTCATATCGTGAACTTAGAGCACAGTCTGCCTATGTTCAACGACGCACTCAACTATGTCAGCAAACTGGCTTCCAAAAAAGGTCGTATTCTATTCGTTGGCACCAAGCGTGCTGCGCAGGATGCTATCCGTGAAGATGCTGAACGTTGTGGCATGCCTTACGTCAACCGTCGCTGGTTAGGCGGGATGCTGACAAACTATCAAACCGTTCGCCAATCAATCAAACGTCTTGAAGCAATTCAAGCAATGATTGAATCAGGTAAAACTGAAGGTTTGAAAAAGAAAGAAGTGCTTAACCTGTCTCGCGAACAAGAGAAACTGGAAAAAAGCATCGGTGGTATCAAGAAAATGGGTAACCTGCCGGATGCTTTATTTGTAATCGACGTTGATCATGAACGCATCGCGATTCAAGAAGCCAACAAACTTGGCATTCCAGTAATCGCAGTTGTTGATACCAACAGTAATCCTGATGGTGTTGATTACGTTATTCCTGGCAACGACGATTCAATGCGCGCTATCCGTCTGTATACAGCAAACATTGCTGATACCATTCTGGAAGGTCGTGCATCTGTCACCACTGCTGATGCAGGTGATGAGTTTGTTGAAGTTGCGCAAGAAAATGCACCAGCTGCAGCTGAATAAGCTCGGCTAATGACTTAAGCAGGCTCGCTGAAAAGCGGGCCTGTGTCGTATGTGTGGTCTGAAAAAGACCGTTCACAAAAATTGATTTTTAAGGGTTACAAAAATGGCTATAACTGCAGCTTTAGTAAAAGAACTGCGTGAGCGTACTGGCTCCGGCATGATGGAATGCAAAAAAGCATTAGTAGAATCTAACGGCGATATCGAAGTAGCGATTGAAGAGATGCGTAAATCTGGTCTGGCTAAAGCCGACAAAAAATCAGATCGTGTTGCTGCTGAAGGCGTTATTGCAATCGAAACCAGTGCTGATAACAAACAAGCAGTAATGCTTGAAGTGAACTCAGAAACTGACTTCGTAGCAAAAGCAGATGATTTTGTTAATTTTGTCGATGCAGTAGCGAAGAAAGTGCTTGAAGCACAACCTGCTGATTTAGATGCATTATTGCAATTAACGTTAAGCAATGGTGAAAGTATTGATACGGTTCGCCAATCGTTGATCGCAAAAATTGGTGAAAACATTCAGGTTCGTCGTTTTACCCTGATGAATTCAGAAGCAGGCGTGATTGGTGCATACCGTCATGGCGATCGCATCGGGACTCTGGTTCAATTGAACGGCGGCGATGAAAGTCTAGCGAAAGATTTGGCAATGCATGTTGCTGCCAGTCGTCCACAAGCGGTTTCTGCCGCTGAATTACCAGAAGAATTATTGCAAAAAGAACGCGATCGCCATGACG
>JAMDEF010000163.1 GCA_023488305.1 Gammaproteobacteria bacterium
ATCTTGAACCAGATGTTGCGGTTATTAATAATGTTGGTGAGGCACATCTCGAAGGGTTTGGATCATTACAAGGTGTTGCTGAAGCAAAAGGCGAAATTTATGCAGGCCTTAAAGCAAACGGTGTAGGCGTTATCAATGCTGATATGCCTTATGGCGAGTTATGGGAACACATTCTCGGTGCACGCCAGCAAATTCGTTTTGGCCTACAGCAACCCGCCGAAATTACTGCACTGGATCTACAGCTGTCGATAACTGGCAGCCATTTTATGGTCCGACTGGATGGTGTGTGTCATTTCATCAGCCTTCCATTGCCTGGCATTCATAACGTCAGTAATGCTTTGGCTGCCATTGCAATTTGCTATGGGTTGAAAATTGATCCTGAAGCCATTGTAAAAGGATTGGCAGCAATCAAAGCAGTGCCGCATCGTTTGCAACTGCGTCAGGCAGTGAATAATGCCTTAATTATCGATGATACTTATAACGCAAATCCCGGATCATTCCGTCAGGCTTTACAAACCTTGATGCAGTTTCCAGGTGAGCATTGGTTAGTTTTAGGAGATTTCGGTGAATTAGGCCCGGAAAGCGCTTCGATACATCAACAATTAGGACGTGATGCCAAAGCGGCAGGAATAAAGAAATTATTTACTGTTGGCCAACTAAGTGAGCTGACTGCCACAGCATTTGGTGAAAATGCACAACATTTCACCGAGAAAACTGTGCTGGAAGCCGAATTAAAGCAAACATTGAACAGTGATGTGGCTTGCTTAATCAAAGGCTCTCGCTTTATGAAATTGGATCAGCTGGCGGATGTGCTCGCAGTTGGAGGAGATGCCTGATGCTGCTAATGCTCAGTGAGTATTTAAGCCAGTATCACACTGGTTTTAATGTTTTCCAATACCTGACATTACGCGCCATATTAGGGGTAATGACCGCTTTAGGCATCGCCTTAATTGTTGGTCCGACGATGATTCGCCACTTAAGCTTCAGACAGATTGGCCAAGTAGTCAGAAATGATGGTCCGGAATCCCATTTCAGCAAAACCGGAACCCCGACAATGGGGGGTTCATTAATTCTGGTTGCCATTGCTGTAAGCACATTGCTATGGGCCGATTTGGCAAACCGTTATGTGTGGGTCGTTTTACTGGTTACCTTACTGTTTGGTTTGATCGGTTTCGTTGATGACTACATCAAACTGGTCAGACAGGATCCTAAAGGCTTATTGAGCCGTTATAAATACTTCTGGCAATCAGTTGTGGGTTTGGGCGCAGCGATATTTTTATATATGACAACTCAAACACCGGCTGAAACACAGTTAATCGTGCCGTTTTTTAAAGAAATAGTTATTCCATTAGGTGCTTGGTATTTACTGGTGGTCTACCTGGTCATTGTTGGCAGCAGTAATGCTGTAAACCTGACTGATGGACTGGATGGCTTAGCCATCATGCCAACTGTAATGGTTGCCGCCGCATTAGGTTTGTTCAGTTATGTGGCGGGTCACTTTGAGTTTGCCCGTTATCTACAGATTCCACATATTCCAGGTGCCGGTGAATTAACCGTATTTTGTGCGGCAATGGTTGGAGCGGGCTTGGGATTTCTCTGGTTTAACACCTATCCAGCTCAAGTATTTATGGGCGATGTCGGTGCCTTGGCATTAGGCGCAGCGCTTGGAACAGTGGCGGTGTTAGTACGTCAGGAACTGGTATTACTGATTATGGGTGGCGTATTTGTGATTGAAACACTCTCAGTAATGATTCAGGTGGCTTCCTATAAATTACGCGGTAAGCGTGTGTTTTTGATGGCACCGATACACCATCACTATGAATTAAAAGGCTGGCCAGAGCCACGCATTATTGTTCGATTTTGGATCATCACCGTATTCCTGGTGCTGGTCGGCTTAGCGACGTTGAAAATACGATGACAGCAGAATTAAACCATCATAGTTCGCAATATAGCCTGATCATTGGTTTAGGTCAGACCGGATTATCCTGCGCGCGATTTTTAGTTCAACAAGGTAATGCCGTGGCGGTCATTGACAGCAATGATAAGCCGGCATGTTTGAATGCGTTACAAAAAGACTATCCTGAAGTAGTGGTAAAAACCGGCAGTATCCCGGTCGACTGGCTGATGCGGGCTGATAGTATTGTGTTGAGCCCAGGTGTGGATCCACGCTTACCGCAAATTCAACAAGCTGCAGCCGCAGGCATTGAGATCGTTGGCGATATTGAGTTATTCGCCCGCCATGCTAACGCACCAATCATTGCGATTACCGGTTCCAATGGCAAAAGCACAGTGACTACTCTGGTAGGCATGATGGCACAAATGGCTGGTAAAAAAGTCGCGGTAGGCGGTAATCTCGGCACGCCAGCTTTGGATTTACTGACTGATCCTGCACCAGATTTTTATGTGCTCGAGCTATCCAGTTTCCAGATGGAAACAGTGACGTCAATGAATGCCTTTGCCTCAGTTATTCTGAATGTCAGTCCTGATCACCTGGATCGCTATGATTCTGTGGAAGATTACCAGCGCGCCAAACAAAAGGTTTATCAGGGAAATGGCGTTATGGTGATTAATCGTGATGATCCGATTGTGTCATCAATGGCAGTTCAGGGGCGTAATCAGCTCGGCTTTAGTCTGCATGAATCACAAGGTTATGAATTTGGCGTATTAAGTCAACGTGGACATCTCTGGTTAGCCGAAGGTGAAGCGCCATTAATGCTGGTCAGTGAAATGAAAATTGCTGGCAAACATAACGTTGCAAATGCGTTGGCTGCTCTGGCACTTGGTTCGGTAATGGGATTACCTATGGATGCCATGCTGCAGGCATTAAGAGAATTTAAAGGTTTGCCACATCGTTGCCGGTTTGTTCGTGAGATCAATGGAGTGCGCTGGTTTAACGACTCTAAAGCGACCAATGTTGGGGCAAGTATCGCTGCAATTGAAGGCTTGGCTGATAGCGGGAAGTTGGTTTTAATTGCTGGTGGTGTTGGTAAAGGCCAGAAATTTGAACCTTTAGCAGCTACCTTGAATGACTATGTCAGTACCGTGGTATTGATCGGTCAGTCTGCTGAAGATATTGCCCGGCATGTACCGAAATCAGTGAAAGTACATTTTGCTGGAGATATCAAAGCGGCAGTAAAATTGGCAGCAACATCTGCCGAAAATGGCCAACAGGTTTTGTTGTCACCAGCCTGTGCGAGTTTTGATCAGTTCACCAATTATGTCGATCGCGGCGAACAGTTTGAACAAGCGGTAAGGGAGTTGACGGCATGAGCCGTGTAAGTGCCCACTTCGATTCCAAGCTATTAATGGCAACATTAGCCTTATTGTTAATTGGCTTGATAATGGTGTGTTCAGCCTCAATCACAATTGCTGAAAATAAAACCGGTCAACCACTGTATTTCTTTATCCGTCAGGCAGCATTTGCATTGATGGGATTATTTTTTGCGTGGTGTGTGATCTCAATACGTCTTTCACATTGGCAACAAATGGCGCCGATGTTACTGATGGTGGGTGTAGGTTTGTTGGTATTAGTATTAATACCAGGCATTGGCCGCGAAGTGAATGGTAGCTCTAGATGGTTGCCTTTAGGGCCGGTCAATCTGCAAGTTGCAGAATTGATCAAATTATTCGCGATAATTTATGTTGCGGATTATTTGCAACGTCATCATGGTCAGCTTAATACCTCGTTATTAAAAGTCTTATCGCCCTTATTACTCCTCAGTGTGGCAGCAGTATTGTTGTTAATGCAGCCGGACATGGGCTCAATCGTCGTCATTCTATCGACAGTCTTGGTTATGTTGTTCCTTGGTGGTGCCAGACTGGATGTATTTATTGGCTTAATGGGGATCCTCGCTGGACTGTTTGCCATGCTGGTATGGATTGCTCCATATCGTTTACAACGTCTGCAAAGCTTTATGGATCCATGGGCTGATCCGTTTGGTAGTGGTTTTCAACTAACACAGGCATTGATTGCCTTCGGCCGTGGCGATTGGTTTGGTGTAGGGCTCGGTAGCAGTATGCAAAAGCTGTTTTATTTACCCGAAGCACATACTGACTTTTTGTTTTCCATTTTGGCAGAAGAATTAGGCCTGATAGGCGCTGTAGCCGTCATTGGACTGTTTTTGGTGATGATTTGGCGTGCTTTGGCAATTGGACGTGCTGCGGAAGAAGCAGGTCAATTATTCGGTGCTCAAATTGCTTATGGTATTGCTGTGTGGTTGGGATTACAGGCCTGCGTCAATATCGGCGTAAATATGGGAGCATTACCTACTAAAGGTTTAACCTTGCCATTAATGAGTTATGGCGGCAGTAGTTTGGTAATCGTCTGTGTGGCGATAGGTTTATTATTACGTGTTGATTTGGAAACCCGTCAGCCTGAAAAAGCCTCTGCGAGGATCAAGCGATGACTCGCGTATTGATTATGGCTGGTGGAACCGGTGGACATGTCTTTCCTGCTTTGGCAGTGGCAGAAGAATTACGCTCACGTTCAGTAAAAGTAGAGTGGATTGGTACTGAACGCGGTATTGAATCCAGACTGGTACCGGCAGCTGCATTCAAATTGAATTTGATTCCGATTAAAGGTTTGCGTGGCAACGGCCTGTTGGGCTGGTTGGTGGCACCATTTAGAATTCTGCGAGCTGTACTTGAGTCTAGAAAAGTTATTAAACGCTTCCAACCGGATGTCGTGATTGGATTAGGCGGTTTTGCTTCTGGCCCGGGTGGTTTGGCGGCATGGCTTTCGGGCAAACCCTTATTGATTCATGAACAAAACGCCATTGCCGGTTTAACAAACCGCTTATTGGCCAAAATAGCCAAACAGGTTTTACAAGGTTTTGAAAACAGCTTTACCCAGACAACAAAAACTAAATGGGTCGGTAATCCAGTTCGCGCACAAATTGAAAAATTACCGGAACCTCAGGTTCGTTATGCTGCAAGAACATTGTCACCATTCAAACTGTTGGTTTTAGGCGGAAGCCTTGGCGCAAAAAGCTTGAATCAGGTTGTGCCACAGGCCTTGGCTTTACTCAAAACAGAATATCTGATCGAAGTCATTCATCAATGCGGTGAAAAACATCTGGCGGATTGTCAGCAAGCTTATCAACACGCTGGAGTAACCGGAAAAGTTACGCAATTTATCGATGATATGGCAGTGGCATACGCTGAGACAGATTTAGTTATTTGCCGCGCCGGAGCATTAACGGTTGCTGAAGTTGCAGCAACAGGCGTTGCAGCGATTTTTGTCCCTTATCCTTTTGCTGTTGATGATCATCAAACGCACAATGCTCAGGCATTAAAAGATGCTGGAGCGGCGCTGCTTATTAAGGATTCAGATTTAAACGCACAAGGTCTGGCAGCAACGTTAAAGTCACTATTAGAAGATCGAAAACAATTAGAAAACATGGCAATTCAAGCAAGAGCACTCGCAAAACCCGGAACCGCAGCACAGATCGCGGATATCTGTCTGGAGTATGCGCATGGCTAAATTAACCTCAGCAATGCAAAGTCGGGTCAAACATATCCATTTCATCGGTATTGGTGGTGTGGGAATGGGCGGCATTGCCGAAGTGTTACTGAATTTGGGATATAAAGTCAGTGGTTCGGATTTGCATGAAAACAGTTTAATTCAACATCTGCGTCAATTGGGTGCCACGATCATGATTGGTCATGATGCGGAATATCTAAAAGGTGCTGATGTAGTGGTCGTTACCACCGCAGTAAGCGCTGACAATGTTGAAGTGGTTGCTGCCCGTGAACATCGTATACCAGTAGTTCCTCGTGCTGAAATGTTGGCGGAACTTATGCGTTTCAGTTATGGCATTGCCGTTGCAGGAACCCATGGTAAAACCACCACCACCAGTTTAACGGCAGCATTGTTAAGCGAAGGCGAGTTGGATCCAACCTTTGTTATCGGTGGACGCTTAAATAGTGCAGGTTCAAATGCACGCTTGGGTACGGGACGTTATCTGGTTGCTGAAGCGGATGAAAGCGATGCATCGTTTTTATATCTGCAGCCGATGATCGCCATTGTGACCAATATTGATGATGATCATATGGCAACGTATGAAGGCGATTTTGAAAAGCTCAAAGCCACCTTTATTGAGTTCCTGCATCACTTGCCATTCTATGGTTTAGCCGTGTTATGCATTGATGATGAAGTGGTGGAAAGTATTTTGCCAGAAGTGACCCGTCCGATTACAACTTACGGACAGGATCAGCGTGCTGATTTCCGCATCAGTGAATTGAAGCAATTCCAAGGACAAAGTGAGTTTACAGTTCACGAAGCCCAAAGCGGTTTGCAATATCAGATTCGTTTAAATATGCCTGGATTACACAATGCATTGAATGCCACTGCGGCTCTAGCGGTTGCACGTAATTTGGGTGTCGATGTTACCGCATGCCAGCGAGCCTTATTGAAATTTGATGGCGTTGGCAGACGATTCAATATCCTTGGTGAGAAACAGACAGCACAAGGTCAAGTGTTGCTGATTGATGATTACGGACATCATCCTACCGAAATTGCTGCAACCATTGCCGCCAGCCGCGGTGGTTGGTCAGATCGTCGCTTAGTGGTGATATTCCAACCACATCGTTATACCCGCACTCGTGATTTGTTTGAAGACTTCGCCCGTGTACTGTCTTCAGTTGATGTTCTTATTGTGTTGGAAGTTTATCCAGCAGGAGAGAACAAAATTGCTGGGGCCGATGCACGCAGTTTATGCCGTGCTATTCGTTTGCGAGGTCAAGTTGAACCTGTTTTTGCAGAAGATAAGCAAGCATTGTTTTCAGTGTTGCCAGGCTTACTGCAAGATCACGATTTATTACTTACGCTTGGTGCCGGTGATATCGGTGCAATAGCCAAAGAGTTGGATCAACAACTTGGGGAGCTGAGCTGATGGTATCGATGTTTACCGAGTTACAAGGTGAATTGAAAACCAATGAGCCACTCTCACAGCACACCTCATGGCGTGTTGGTGGTAACGCTCGACGTTTTTATCAGCCAAAAGATAAACATGATCTGGCCAGTTTTTTACGTCAGTTACCTGCCAGTGAACCGCTCTTGTGGCTTGGTTTAGGAAGTAATTTGTTAATCCGTGATGGTGGTTTTGCCGGTACTGTTATCAGTATGGCTGGCACCATGCAGGCTTTAGATATTCATGGTCAAACAGTTACAGCCGAAGTAGGTGTTTACTGCAGTAAAGTAGCCAAGCAAACAGCCAAGCATGGCTTGAGTGGGGCTGCATTTCTGGCTGGTATTCCCGGCACTCTTGGTGGTGCTTTGGCAATGAATGCAGGCGCTCATGGATCAGAAACCTGGCAGCTGGTTAAAGATGCCACCACAGTCACTCGCCAGGGTGAATTGAAAAAACGTCCGGTGAGCGATTTTAAAGTTAGCTATCGACACGTTGAGCTACCCGAGACTGAGTGGTTTGTATCCGCCACACTGGAATTACCAGTAGGGGATGCCGATGCTGAAACAGCGTTAATAAAACAATTATTGAAGAAACGCAATGACAGTCAGCCAACCAATCAGCCGTGTGCAGGTTCAGTGTTTCGTAATCCGGAAGGAGATTTTGCTGGACGATTGATTGAACAATGTGGCCTGAAAGGTTTGCGTGTAGGCGGGGCCAGTGTGTCACCCAAGCATGCCAACTTTATTGTCAATGACGGCTCTGCCAGTGCTGCCGATATTGAGGAACTTATCGATCTAGTTAGACAACGTGTTGAAGCAGAAGCAAAGGTGAGACTGATGCCCGAAGTTCATATTATCGGAGAACATGCATGAGTAACTTAACTTTTAATACCCAAGAATTTGGTCGAGTCGCCGTATTAATGGGCGGCCGATCTGCAGAACGTGAGATTTCGTTGAAAAGTGGACGTGCAGTGCTGGCAGCAATGCAGTCACTTGGAATCGATGCCGTAGAAATTGATGTTGATAAATCAGTCAGTGAGCGTTTAATGCAAAGCTCTTTTGATCGTGCTTTTATCATTTTGCATGGCCGTGGTGGTGAGGATGGTGAAATTCAGGGAGTATTGCAGTCTTTGCAAATCCCTTATACCGGCAGCGGTATCACTGGCGCAGTGCTATCAATGAATAAGCGCCTTAGCAAACAGATTTGGCAAAGCCAGGGGCTGCCAACTCCTAAATATGTGCGTTTGACTCGACAATCGACTCCCCAGCAAATCGTTGAAGAATTGAGTTTACCCATCGTAATCAAGCCAGTTAATGAAGGCTCAAGTATTGGCATGAGCAAAGTGAATACTTCAGAGGCTTTGCAGCAGGCGATTGATTTGGCATTTGAGTACGATGCTGAAGTTATTGCCGAACAGTGGGTTAACGGCGCTGAATATACCATCAGCATTTTAAACGGCGAGGCTTTGCCGGTTATCCGTTTAAAAACACCTAGAGAATTTTACGATTTTGAAGCCAAATATCTGGCGAATTCAACTGAATATCATTGCCCCTGCGGTCTGGCAGAAGCAGATGAAAAGCGTTGTCAGGAACTGGCGGTAAAAGCATTTAATGCACTTAATATGCAAGGTTGGGGACGCATTGATGTTATGGCTGATCAACAAGGTGAATTTTACCTGCTGGAAGCCAACAGTGTCCCGGGCATGACTGATCACAGTCTGGTACCGATGGCAGCGCGTCAGGCTGGGATCAGCTTTGAAAATCTGGTCGGACAAATTCTACAAGGCAGTATGGAGCTTAAACGCTGATGGCTATCAGACAACGCCCAACTGTCGGAGCAACCCGCACCCGTGCGGTGAAACCACGCGAGCAAGTTAACTGGTCGGTCAGACTGCGAAATATCAGTACCGTGCTGGTGCTGCTGATATTAATCATTGGTGCAGTGTATCTGAACAATACCGACACCTTACCAATCAAGCATGTCACTGTAGAGGGTGAATTGATTAATACCGAAAAACAGGCATTAATCGAAGCGGTCACTCCGTATGTCACAGGCAGTTTTCTTGATGTAAACGTGGTGGGAATTCGGCAGGCGGGGGAAGCTTTGCCCTGGGTTGCCCAGATTCAGGTCAGACGGGTATGGCCGGATACCTTGCATTTAATGGTGAGTGAGCATCAGGCAATTGCTCGCTGGAATGACAATGGTCTGGTCAATACCCGCGGTCAAGTGTTTTATCCCGATGGTGGAAAAATGCCGGAAGGACTCATTCAGTTATTCGGACCCGAAGGTAACAGTGAGCTGATGGCAAGACAGATGGTGACGATTCAGCAAACAGTTGAAACATTAGGTTTAAGAGTGCAAAGCCTGACCATGGATGAGCGTCGTTCCTGGCAAGTTAAATTTACAGATGATATGCAGCTGCTACTGGGGCGGGCTGCCAGTGAACAACGATTAGCAAGATTTATTCGGGTTTTCCAGGGCCCGCTCGCAATTTATCGCGAACAAATCGAAACCGTAGATATGCGTTATACCAACGGACTCGCAGTAGTCTGGAAAGATGGTAAGCAACCTGTTTTTAATGGAATTGTGTAATGTCGAAACGAATTGAAAGAGAACTGATTGTCGGATTGGATATCGGAACTTCCAAAGTTGTTGCGATAGTTGCAG
>JAMDEF010000113.1:0-1834 GCA_023488305.1 Gammaproteobacteria bacterium
TGGAGCAACACCGCTTTTACCAGCCAGAATATTTTCCCAACTTGCTGCTACCGATAAACCGACCGGTGTTACCGCGCCCAGCCCGGTAACGACAACGCGTCTTTTAGACATCAGTTTTCCTCATGCAAATCTTTCTATAGATACGACGTAGCCGCCTAGTATGTCCTGCATACTAGACGGCTACATCTTAAGCAATCTGTAATATTAAGACTGAACAGAATTAATATAAGCGACAGCTTCTTTTACAGTGGTGATCTTTTCAGCTTCTTCGTCAGGAATTTCACATTCAAATGCTTCTTCCAGTGCCATAACCAGCTCAACAGTGTCCAGCGAGTCAGCACCCAGATCATCAATAAATGAAGCATCGGCAGTTACTTCATCGGCATTTACACCTAATTGTTCAACAACAATTTCTTTTACTCGAGCTTCGATATCACTCATAACATCTGTTTCCTTTGGTGGTTAAGTACAAACAACGTGCTGGCATTTTATAGTGCGAGCACTGCGGAGACAAGCTGGAAGCCTTGTCCATAAAATATCTCCACAATAAAAAACCTAAGTCTCAGCAGATTCAGGCCATTAATTCATATACATACCGCCGTTTACATGCAGCGTTTCGCCCGTTATATATCCTGCTAAAGGACTGGCTAAAAAGCTGACAGCAGCGGCAATTTCTTCTGCCTCACCGAGGCGTTTGACAGGAACCTGTTCCAATAACGCTGTTTTATGCGCTTCTGGCAGACCACTTGTCATATCGGTATCAATAAAACCTGGTGCAACACTGTTCACAGTAATACCACGAGCCCCTACTTCGCGAGCCAGTGATTTACTAAAGCCGATTACACCAGCTTTAGCGGCAGCATAATTGGTTTGACCTGCATTACCCATAACACCCACAACAGAAGTGATATTGATAATACGGCCCCAACGAGCCTTGGTCATTGCGCGTATGCAGCGTTTGCTTAATTTAAAGATCGGCGTGAGGTTGGTGTTGATAATATCGTCCCACTCTTCGTCTTTCATACGCATCAACAGATTGTCGCGGGTGATGCCTGCGTTGTTGACCAGAATATCTGGCGCAGCGAACTCAGATTCAATCGCTGTTACCACATCATCAATGGCATTTTCCTGAGTAACATTCAACACCATGCCTTTGCCCTGAATGCCTGCTGATTGCAGATATTCACTGATGGCAGCGGCACCATTTTCTGAGGTGGCGGTGCCAATAACCGTTGCACCCTGCTCGCCCAGACTTAACGCAATGGCACGGCCGATACCGCGGGTAGCGCCAGTTACCAAAGCAACTTTACCTTGTAGGCTCATCATTATTCTCCTAACACTTCTTGAGTTTTCTGCAACGTCACCGAATCATAAACCGGTAAAGCCTGCAAAGATTTATCGATACGCTTGCTTAATCCCGCCAGAACTTTACCTGGTCCACATTCAACCAGAGTATCTACGCCCTGTGCTGCAAGCCATTCAACTGTTTCAACCCAACGTACCGGGTTATACAACTGTTGAGCCAATAATTGACGAATTTCATCAGGATCGGTGGTTGCCGTTACACTGGTATTGTGAATAACTGGGATTTGTGGGGCCTGAATAGATACTGATTCTAGTTCTTTGGATAATTCTTCAGCAGCCGGGCGCATTAAAGCGCAATGAGAAGGAACACTGACCGGTAATAATAAAGCACGTTTGGCACCTGTTTCGGTGGCAATTTCAACGGCTTTATCAACCGCAGCTTTGCTACCAGCAATCACCACTTGACCCGGTGAATTAAAATTGACCGCTGCTGAAGAATTATCCAAAGAACTAGAATCAGTATCTATTC
>JAMDEF010000113.1:1844-9500 GCA_023488305.1 Gammaproteobacteria bacterium
TGATTTATGGGCTTTGCTACCAGCAATCACCACTTGACCCGGTGAATTAAAATTGACCGCTTCGACGATACCTTCAACACTGGCTTGCTGACAAACCGCTTTTACCACGTCATCCTCTAAGCCAAGGATTGCCGCCATAGCGCCTTCACCCGCAGGAACGGCTTGCTGCATTAATTGACCACGTTTTTCAACCAGTTTGATAGCCGTTTTGAAGTCCAATGCCTCAGCAGCAACCAATGCAGTGTATTCACCTAAACTATGACCCGCAAAATAAGCTGGTTTATAGTTACTGCCTGCCTGCCAGCATCTCCATACAGCGATACCTGCAGCCAGCATGGCCGGTTGAGTTTTATCTGTTTGGTTCAGTTCAATTTCAGGTCCGTTTTGCACCAAAGCCCATAAATCATAGCCTAGCGCTTCACTGGCTTCGGCAAATGTCTCTTTTACTTGCGGAAACGATTCAGATAACTCGGCAAGCATCGATACAGATTGTGAACCTTGGCCGGGGAAAATAAATGCTGAATGCATTGGTATAAATACCTCAGATTAAAATTTGATAAGTGCCGAGCCCCAGGTAAACCCACCACCGAACGCTTCTAACAATAATGTTTCACCACGCTTGATGCGACCATCACGCACGGCAACATCAAGTGCCAGTGGGATAGATGCCGCAGAGGTATTACCATGGTCTTGAACAGTTACAACAACACTGTCCATGGACATGCTCAATTTTTTGGCTGTAGCCGCAATAATACGGATATTAGCTTGGTGCGGAATAAGCCAATCAATGTCGTGCTTGTCTAATTGATTCGCTTCGAGTGTTTCGTCAACTATTTTGCTTAGTGTTTTGACGGCAACTTTGAAAACGTCATTACCCTGCATTTCGATATAAGCTGGATCTTCGGTTATCGCACTGCCCGGCCCTGTCGGTACATGCAACAAATTATTAAAGCTGCCATCACAATGAATATGCGTAGATAAAATTCCCGGCTCAGCAGATGCTTGAAGGACGACAGCACCCGCACCATCACCAAATAAAACACAGGTATTACGATCAGTCCAATCGACTATACGTGACAGGGTTTCCGCACCAATAACCAAGACATTTTTAGCACTGCCAGATTTAATAAACTTGTCTGCTACGGTTAACGCATACACAAAACCAGTACACACTGCTTGAATGTCAAAAGCTGGACAACCATGAATACCTAACTTTTCTTGAACTAACGCCGCGGTACTTGGAAAAATGCGGGTCGGGGTGGTGGTCGCAACAATAATCATATCAATGTCACGAGGCTTTAACTCAGCAGCAGATATAGCATTTTTAGCCGCGTAATAAGCTAAATCAGTTGTGGTTTCGTCACTGGCGACGATATGCCTTTTTTTGATACCAGTACGATCGGTAATCCATTCGTCACTGGTTTCAACCATTGACTCTAAGTCAACATTGGTGAGAAATTTTTCCGGTAAGTAGCTGCCCGTTCCAGCAATTCTGGAATAAATCACAAGACTTGTTCCTCTAAAAGAGTCTCAAGATGTTTGGTGATGTTTTTCGGCACATCTTTTCTGGCTTCAAGAATAGCGATATTAATTGCATTGGCAAAGGCAAACGCATCTGCACCACCATGACTCTTAATAACAATGCCTTGTAAACCAATCAGATTCGCACCGTTAAAGGCTCGAGGATCAAGTTCTTTGCTAAAGCTTTTTAATACGGGATAGGCAATTAAGCCGGCAATCTTGGTTAACCAGTTGCGATTAAATGCTTGCCGCAAATAATGTCGGATCATGTGCGCGACCCCTTCACTAGCTTTTAACGCAACATTACCCACAAAACCATCACAGACCAGAACATCTACTTCACCATGGTAAAGACCATCGCCTTCAACATAACCGTAATAATTCAAATCTGTCTTAGCCAATAAACGAGCTGCTTCTTTTACCCGTTCATTACCTTTGATTTCTTCCGCGCCCACATTCAGTAGACCAACTGTCGGATTTGGTTTGCCATCAATTAACTCAGCTAAAACTGAGCCCATTAAGGCAAATTGCACCAGATGCTCAGCCGTAGAGTCCACATTTGCCCCGAGATCGAGAACATAAGTGTGACCACGCATGGTAGGTAATGCCGTAATAATGGCAGGTCGTTCAATACCTGGCAGTGTCTTCAACACGAAACGCGCAGTTGCCATTAATGCACCGGTATTACCGGCACTGATACAGGCAGCAGCTTGGCCGTCTTTGACAAGATTTATAGCCACCCGCATTGAAGAATCTTTTTTGCCACGTAATGCTGAGGATGGCGCTTCGTCCATACCGACGGTTTGGGAAGCATGGTGAATTTTCATACGGTGCTTGTCAGCAAACTGATGTTTAGTTATCTCTGCTGAAATAGTGGCTTCATCACCTACTAAAATCAGCTCAACATCCGTATGTCTTTCCAGCGTTGATATGGCAGCGGGGATCACGACTTGTGGTCCGTGATCCCCGCCCATAGCGTCGATCGAAATTGTTAAAGTCAATTTCTGTTAAGCCTTATTCACTCTTGTCAGCAATAACTTTGCGGCCACGGTAGTAACCGTCAGCTGTCACATGGTGACGACGGTGTAATTCACCAGAAGTTGAATCAACAGATAAAGTTGATTCTGTTAATGCATCATGTGAACGACGCATACCGCGACGTGAAGGACTCTTTTTACTCTTTTGAACAGCCATGGCTTAAACTCCTAAACCCAATAACAATAAATAAATTACTTTTTCGATTTCAATGCAGATAACGCTGCAAACGGTGAGACTGGTTTCTCAGGCTCAATTTCCTCTTCTCCTGCTTGCCACAACTGTTCAGGCAAACATGAATAATCATGTTTTGGCACGATCGGTAAAGCGAGAATCAACTCATCTTCCACCATCAATGCCGGATCAACTTGTTTTGCATCATTCAAGATCCAGGGCTCATATTGCTCAGCAAGACCTTCAACCTTTCCTTCATGTCGAACCAGTGCCAATTTGGTTGTGATATTCATTGAATGAGCCATTGACTCCATACAACGTTCGCAAAGCAAATTAACGGTTACAGCAAATTGCCCAAGCATAAAAGGCGTGCCAGTGGTATCGATATCAAACTGCATATCGACCAAAACTGTCCCTGAATCGTCGTAAAGCATTTCACTCAAACGCGACATTTTACTGACCGGAATTTCTCCCGTTATCTGTAAACCGCTATGAGCAAAACGAAACGGATCAATCTCTCTTGGCAATTGCTGATGCATAATCGACGGGATTATATAAGAATTGGTATCAAACAGCAAAAAGCTGTTTATTCCCGCTGAATTTAGCGGGAACAATGGTATAGAAATTGTTGTGTGTAATAAGCTGCTTAAACATCATTATGCAGCTCAATTGTGACATTACCTTCTTCAACTGTCTGTTTTGACATGTCATTACGTAACGCATCTATGTAATACAAATAAGTCTCATCGATATCGCCAGTAATATAGTCTCCGTCAAAGCACGAAGTATCAAAGCGCTTAACATCACTTTTCTTATTAATAGCTTCAACCAGATCTTGTAGATCCTGATAGATCAACCAATCCACACCCAGCTCTTCTGCGATTTGTTCCACATTACGATTGTGCGCAACAAATTCCGAAGGTGATGGCATATCAATACCATATACATTGGGGAATCTTACTGGCGGTGCAGCAGAGGCTAAATACACCTTTTTGGCGCCTGCATCGCGTGCCATTTGAACAATTTGTTGCGAGGTTGTGCCGCGAACAATTGAATCATCAACCAGCAGAACATTCTTATCGCGGAACTCCAGATCAATCGCATTCAATTTCTGGCGTACCGATTTTTTGCGCTGTTGTTGACCGGGCATGATGAATGTACGACCGATATAGCGATTTTTAATAAAGCCTTCGCGATAAACCACTCCTAAATCATAAGAGAGCTGTAATGCGGCACTGCGGCTAGTGTCGGGTATTGGAATAACTACATCGATATCATGATCCGGAAATTCACGTTTAATTTTTTCCGCTAATTTAGTGCCCATGCGCATACGGCTTTTATGCACTGAAATGCCGTCCATCATTGAATCTGGACGAGCAAAATAAACATATTCAAATATACAAGGCGACTTAATCGGGTTTTCAGCACATTGTTGACTATGAAAACGACCTTCCATATCAATAAAAATACATTCACCAGGTTGCACATCACGCATCAATTCAAAATCCAGCGTATCAATCGCTACACTTTCTGAAGCCACGACGTATTCGGTGCCAAGCTCTGTTTCACGTTTACCAATAACTGCGGGACGAATACCGTAAGGATCACGGAAAGCCAGCATACCGACGCCGGCAATCATCGCAACAACGGCATAAGCACCTTTGCAGCGTTTATGTACTTCGGAAACGGCTTTGAAAATATCTTCTGGTTGTGGTTTAAGTTTGCCTGAGGTTTGTAACTCATGGGCAAGCACGTTTAACAAAACTTCAGAATCAGAACCGGTATTAAGATGACGACGATCACTCTTAAATAATTGATCAGATAACAGTTTGGTATTAGTCAGATTACCATTGTGTGCCAGCGCAATACCGAAGGGTGAGTTGACATAAAACGGTTGAGACTCTGCTGAGTTGGAGCATCCAGCAGTCGGATAACGAATATGCCCTATCCCCATGGAGCCTTTTAGGCGGATCATATGACGGGTATGAAATACATCTTTTACCAGACCGTTATCCTTGCGGAGATAAAACCGTCCGTTTTGGTCGCAAGTCATAATACCTGCAGCATCCTGACCACGGTGTTGCTGAACTGTCAGTCCGTCATACAGCGCTTGATTGACTTCCGAGTGACCTACAATACCAATAATTCCACACATAAAATTACCCTGCCAGGATTAGTTGAAGTTAACGTGCTCAGCGACATCAGCCGGTAAAAACTGCTTGACCCAAACCGCTAGATCTTCAAAGTGTTGTAACAATAAAGAGTTTTGCCACCAATTATCAGATGGCATCGGCGTGACGCCTGCAGCCAACACCAAAATAGTGACGATTGCGACACCTCTAACAATACCGAAAATCACTCCAAGAGCACGATCAGTGCCGCTAAGACCAGTCTTTTCGACCAGCTGTGAAATCAAATGGTTAACCAGTGCCCCGAGTATTAATGTGACAACAAATAAGACAAAAAACGCGACAAATAAACGTATGGTAATTGTATCGATGTAAGGCGTTAATAAACTGGCAAAATTGGCAAAGAACATAAAAGCGACCCAAATCGCCATTGCCCAGCTGATTAACGAAAGTACTTCTTTGATAAATCCACGAACGATACTGATGCCCGACGAAATCAAAATAATGCCGATTATTAAATAATCTACCCAGTTCATTATGACTCCGCGTCAAGCAGCGTGTAAAAAAGAGGGAATTTTATCAGAATTGCCAAAGGTAACCCAATATATTTACGCGCAACAGATTACAAATCGATGACTTTGTGATGCATTACGGATAAGGAAATATCTGAGTGGTTAAATTCAATTGATTACGAATGGACTCAGCTGTTTTTTCCAAAGCTGCTCTATCGGCGTTCGGTTGCAATCTCACGCGATAAATAACGGTTTCACCACTACGTGTTTGCTCGATCATTGGTTGGTAACCGATATCCTCTAACTGTTTTTTCAAACTGGTTGCATTAGCTTCAACCGAAAAACTACCTAAAGATCTTGCAGGATCCAGCGCGATGCTGGTTCTGCTTGTGAAGGTTCAGGCGTTGTTGTTACAGGAGCCGCAGGAGTTGGTGCAGGTTTTGGAGCCTCTACAACTGGTGCAGGAGCAGGCTTTGGTTCAGGTGCTGGGGCCGGAACAGGTGCCGGTTTGGGAGCAACCGGTGCAGGTGGAGGAGCTACAACTTCCGGCTCAGCTGTTACGGGGGGAGTAGGAGCAGTAACTACAGGTTCAGGTGATGGGGTAGGCGCTGTGGATTCATTTGTCTGTAGAGGATCAATATCGATAAAAGCCTCTTCAGCCGAAATAGAATCTACACCAGCGTCATCATCCTCGTCATTGGTCTCTTGCATAGCTTCGATTACTGAAGAGAATTGAATAGGCTCTTCCTCTGGGATTTGCCTTCCAGATTCAGTCTGACTGACTTTGGACAAAACGATATAAGCGAGCACGGCAATGAAAAAGACCAGCAAAAGCGTCCCGATTAAACGCTGTTGTTGTTTCAGTGTCATCATAAATCTCCGTTGCTCGCTTTAATCAAGTTAATGCCTGTTTTGCGTATTTACTTCATGGAAACTGGCTTGTTCAGGTGCCAGAACCGTCGCCGTATCCGGGGTCGGTAAGACTTTAGTTGGCATGGTTTGCAGTGCTTTTTCCAGCACTTCATTAATCCAGCGAACCGGAATAATTTCCAAGCCGGATTTAACATTCTCCGGAATTTCCCTTAAGTCTTTGACATTATCTTTAGGGATCAAGACAGTATCAATGCCTCCGCGATGAGCGGCCAGTAATTTTTCTTTCAAACCACCAATCGCCAAAACTTCACCACGCAAAGTGATTTCACCCGTCATTGCCACATTGGATTTAACCGGAATACCGGTAATTGCAGACACTAACGCTGTACACATACCGATACCAGCACTTGGACCATCTTTTGGCGTGGCACCTTCAGGTACATGAATGTGTAAATCATGACTTTGCAAATAATCTTCAGCAATACCCCACTCTAATGCACGCGAACGCACAACAGTCGTGGCAGCTTGAATAGATTCCTGCATTACATCACCAAGTTTACCGGTATAACTTGCTTTACCTTTACCTGGCATAACGGCAGATTCGATGGTTAATAATTCACCACCCACTTCTGTCCAAGCCAGACCAGTTACTTGTCCAATGCGATCATCTTCTTCTGCCACACCATATTGATAATGATAAACACCAAGATAATCTTCTAAGTTATCTGCAGTAACAATTACCTTCTCTGCGGGTGACTCGCTCAAAATTTGTTTGACCAATTTACGGCAGATTTTCGATATTTCGCGTTGCAGATTACGTACACCTGCCTCACGAGTATAACGACGGATGATTTCCATCACTGCTTGAGAGGTAATTTCAATCTCGTCTGCTTTCAAACCATTATCTTTAATGGCTTTAGGCAATAAATACTGTAAAGCGATATTCAATTTTTCATCTTCGGTGTAGCCAGCAAGACGAATAATCTCCATACGATCACGTAATGCATCCGGAATATTCAAGGTGTTTGCGGTACAAACAAACATCACATCCGACAAATCGTATTCCACTTCCAGATAATGATCGGCAAAAGTAGAATTTTGTTCGGGATCCAAGACTTCTAATAATGCAGAAGCCGGATCACCACGAAAATCCTGAGCCATTTTGTCAATTTCATCTAACAAAAACAGTGGATTACGTACACCCGTTTTGGAAATATTTTGAATGACTTTACCTGGCATTGAACCGATATAGGTACGGCGATGACCACGAATTTCCGCTTCATCACGCACACCACCCAGCGCCATACGGCTGAATTTACGGTTTGTCGGATGTGATGTTTGTTTGTACCGCAAACACCTTGAATATTCCGGATGCATTACGTGATCGTATGGAGATTATTCGTCTTGCTGGC
>JAMDEF010000007.1 GCA_023488305.1 Gammaproteobacteria bacterium
AGTCCGGTTATTGAGAGACCACAACCATGGCTGGACGCAATAGGCGTCCGTTAAAGCGATAACCTTTCTGCATGACTTTCAATACCTGATTGGCTTCAACACCTTCGGCCGGCTGCATTGCCATGGCTTGGTGCAAGTCTGGATCAAATGCTTCACCCTCTGGGTCTAATTGTTCAAGACCGAACTTACCGATCGAACTCATAAACATTTTGAGTGTCATCTCCATGCCTTCACGCACAGTATCTAGGTTGGCATCATCATTTTTAGCCGCATTTAACCCGAACTCCAGACTGTCACCAATTGGTAGCAGCTCGGCGATGAATTTATCTAAAGCATGTTTGTGGGCGTTTTCCAGATCACGACTGTGTCTGCGGCGCATATTTTCCAAATCAGCTCTGGCTCGCAATAATTCATTCCAATGCTCATCGGCTTTATTGCGTGCATCTTCCAGCTGTTTTACCACATCATTGTCAGATGTCGACTCGGGCTGTTGCTCTGCCATTTCAGGGGAGGCTTCGACTGATTCAGCTTCAGTCGTTGATTTTTCGATTTTTTCATTGCTCATGATTAATCAGATTCCGCGTTGCTCAACTCAAAGCGGTTATTTGGGGGTCAAAAATCTGATTTCAAGCTAGAAACAGAACTTTTTGTTAAAACAAATTCAACTTTGTTTTAACCAGACGCAGTTTCCATCACTGCTAGCCTGGAGTTTTTCAAGCATTGCCTGATGCTCAGTTAATTCTGCAGCATTGGCTTCAATCACTTTTAATGCCGTGCGAGGACGCTCGACTGTGGTGATTTCATTTTGTTGATCATCATTTTCCGGTTCAAATTGCTCAGTCGCCAGCGACAAGCTGACCTGGCCACCGGTCATCATCAGATAAACATCGGCCAGGATTTCGGCGTCTAATAAAGCGCCATGCAATTCACGGTTGGAATTATCCACCCCATAGCGTTTACATAAAGCGTCCAGATTGTTTTTCTGTCCTGGATGTTTGTCGCGAGCCATTTTCAGTGTGTCTAAAACACTGCAGATATCTTCAATCTTTGGGGTTTGGCCTAACTTGGCTAATTCGTGATTCAAGAACCCCACGTCAAACGCAGCATTATGAATAATCAACTCCGCGCCTTCTATAAAACGCAGAAAATCTGCGGCAATATCTGCGAAAACCGGTTTATCAGCCAATGATTCATTAGTGATGCCGTGGACTTCCATTGCTCCGGCATCAATTGCACGTTGAGGATTTATATATTGATGAAAGGTTTCACCAGTTAATCGACGGTTAACCAGTTCCACACAACCGATTTCGATAATCCGATGATCATCGGCGGTGCTCAAACCGGTGGTTTCAGTATCTAAAACAATTTGCCGCGAACTGCTTTGCTCTGCCATCGGTTAATCCTGTTTTGCAATTAAAGTACGAGCATCAACTGCTAATTGATCAGCACGCTCATTTTCCGGGTGCCCATCATGACCGCGAACCCATTGCCACTCTAATTTATGTGGTTGAGCTGCCGCATCCATACGCTGCCAGAGATCAGCATTTTTCACTGGTTGTCTGGCCGCGGTTTTCCAATTCTTGGCTTTCCAGCCTTTTAACCATTCGGTCATGCCTTTCATCACATATTGCGAATCGGTGGTGATCGTAACATGGCAGGGTCTTTTCAAAGCTTCCAGACCAGCGATAACCGCCATCATTTCCATTCGATTATTGGTGGTCATTTTTTCACCGCCAGATAATTCTTTCTCGCTGGTTTTGGCACGTAATATCGTTCCCCAACCGCCCGGTCCCGGGTTACCACTACATGCACCATCAGTAAAAATTTCAACGTGTTCCATTAATGCTCTTTTCTTGTTGCTGATGAACTCACCAGCTGAGGTCTGGGAAATAAATTTCTATTTTGCCACCTGCTGCGTATCGGGGTCACCAGCAAGGTGCGTTTTTTGGCGACAATCGCTGTTACACCACCAAAATATGGCCACAAACGACGGCCCCACCTTTCCAGAAAACCACTGCGTTTTATCCAGCGCTCTTTTTGCAACGGCGGACAATAAATGATGGATTTTGCTTCAACAACATCAAAATCAAGTAGTGCCAGCCAATCTTTTAAACGCTGACGTGAGAAAAACTGGCCGCGCCAGGGCAGTTGATCCTGCCAGGAGAATAAGCGACGCAATCCCCAGAAACTAAATGGATTAAAACATAGCAATATCAAGGTGCCATCTTCATTTAACACCCTGTCTGCTTCACGTAATAACTGATGTGGTTGCCTGGAAAACTCCACCACATGTTGCAGTAACATCACATCGACGCTGTCTGATTTAAACGGTAAGTGTTCAACCTGTGCATGAAACTGCCCATGACTGCCCATTAATGCCTGATAACTAGGACGTAAAGAGGGTGGCAAGATGATTTTTTGTCCGCCAAGCTGCAATTGAAAAAAACCATGCAACTTGGTCTGCTGATGCTGTAACCATTGCTGCTCCTGACTTTGCAAATAGCAGGCAAGAGAAGATTGCCACCATTGTGTCATCTCTTGGTCATGCTCTTTATAATCACACATAAGGCCATTCCGGCGGAGTTAATAATGTTACAAATTCATGCCGTGAAGGCATTCAGCGATAATTATATCTGGTTGATCCAATCAGCCCAGAATCATGATGTATTAATCGTCGATCCAGGTGATGCGGGACCGGTGATCAAATTTGTGGAAAAAAATGATCTGCAACCTGCCGCTATTTTAGTCACACATCATCATGCAGATCATGTCGGCGGCATCCGTCGGTTGGATGATTTATATGATTTACCGGTTTTCGGTCCACAACGCGAGCATATCAAAACCGTTGATACGCCTTTGTATGCTCAGGCAGATCAATTACTGCACGCATCATTTCCTCACTTCAAAATAATGGATACCCCCGGTCATACTCCTGGACATATCAGCTATTTAATAGAGGATAACCTGTTCTGCGGCGATACTATATTTGCCGGTGGCTGTGGACGCTTGCTTGGCGGTACAGCGGAACAATTATTCGATTCACTGGAAAAAATCAAACGATTAGATGACGCTACCAAATTGTATTGTGCACATGAATACACCTTAAACAACCTGAAATTTGCTTTGACGGTAGACCCGAACAACTTCGCATTGCAGGAACGCTTTGCTAAAACTCAGGCATTAAGGGAGCAGGATATTGCGACAGTGCCTTCTGCATTATTAGAAGAAAAGCAGACCAACCCTTTTTTGCGATGTGACACTGTTGAAATTAAACGAGCGGCTGAGACATATGCTGGTCAGCCGCTTGAGACATCTCTGGACGTATTTAAAGTATTACGCGCCTGGAAAGACGAGTTTTAACCTGCTTGGTTTTTTTCGTCACGAGATGATTCATTGGCGGCATCCACATTATTAAAATGTATGTCCATTTGTGGATAAGGAATACTGATGCCATTTGCATCAAACGCCAGTTTGATGGTTTCAATTAGATCGGCTCTGACGGTCGCCAAATCAGATGAATTTACCCATGGCCAGACATTGAAAGTAATGCTGCTATCACCAAGTTCAGCAATACGAATAATTGGTGCTGGGTCCTTCAATACCAATTTATGTCCGGTGACGATATCGGTCATGATTTGTTTAGCTTTCAATAAATCATCGTCGTAACCGATACCAAACACCATATCAATGCGCCGGGTATCGCGAGCCGAAAAATTGGTGATGGTGTTGGCGTATATTTTGCCATTTGGCACAATAATTTCGCGGTTATCCGGGGTGCGCATCACGGTGTTGAATATAGTGATTTGTTCAACAATACCCAATACACCCGACACTTCAACAAAGTTGCCGATTTTAAATGGACGATACAGAATCAACATCACCCCAGCAGCAAAATTCTGTAATGAATCCTTCAGTGCTAAGCCAACAGCCAAACCTGCAGCACCCAGCACTGCAATCATCGATGTGGTATTTACACCCAGTCGATCCAGCGCGGCGATCAACACAAACAGTAGCAGCAAGACATTGATGATCGAACTGCAGAAATTAATCAGGATGGGGTCCATATTGGCCCGAACCATGACTTTACGAGACAGTTTGACCAACCAGCTAACCACCGTGCGACCGACGATAACGATCACGGCGGCAAAGAAAATGTTCAGTAGAATGTCACCTATGACGCTGCCAGTTCCGGTTTCCATGTTATCTCCTCACTTGTATCGTTTTAACAATATCTTGAATTAATTTTGGCCCCTGATAAATCAAGCCACTATAAATCTGTACCAGCTGCGCCCCAGCCTCAAGCTTCTGCATCGCATCCTCTGCGCTCATAATGCCGCCAGCAGCGATAATCGGCATTTCAGCCGGTAAAGCCTGTCGGAATTGTCGAACAACTTCTGTTGATTTGGCAAATACCGGCTGACCACTTAAGCCACCAGCTTCATCAGCATGCATTAGTCCTGTAACAGCATCACGTGAGAGAGTGGTATTGGTAGCAATGACGGCATCAATCTTAAATCGGCTAAAACATTCTGCCAGTTGCTGCACTTCTTCCAATGTTAAATCTGGCGCTACTTTAACGGCCATTGGCACATAGCGCTGCCATTGTTCAGCAAGTTCCGTCTGACGACTTTTCAATGCGTCTAGTAAGTTATCCAGCGCTTCACCAAATTGTAGATTACGCAATCCAGGAGTATTGGGTGATGAGATATTAATGGTGATGTAATCCGCATGAGGATAGGATTTATCCAAGCCAATCAGATAGTCATCAAGCGCTTTTTCGACAGGAGTATCAACGTTTTTGCCAATATTAATGCCGATAATCGCATCAGTTTGGGCAGCCTGAACCTGCTCCAGCAAATGATCAACCCCGAGATTATTAAACCCCATCCGGTTAATAATGGCTTGTGCTTCTGGAATGCGAAACAACCGCGGTTTGGCATTGCCTGGCTGTGGTCTTGGCGTCACCGTGCCAACTTCAATAAAACCAAAACCTAAGACTGTTAGCGCTTCAAGGTAATCGGCATTTTTATCAAGGCCAGCAGCAAGCCCTACTGGATTGGGAAAACGTAGCCCCATAACATGTACAGGTACGGTTGGCATTTTGGGCATCAATAAGCCCAGCAGTCCGGTCATTTCCAGCCACTTTAAACTGGTCATGCCCAAATGATGGGATGTCTCGGCGTCCAGTTTAAACATCAGGTTTCGTAGCAAGGGGTACATAACGATTTAAACCTTCATAGTGATTTGATAGCCATTGAACTTGCGGATATTTAAAACGCCAATATCCATAATCAAATACTGGCCTTTTATCCCCAATAATTTTCCAGCAATTTCCGGGGTTTTATCAAAATTCAATGAACTAATTTTTTGCGGGTATTGTGTCACAGGATAAGTGATCTCCAGCACGTTCTCGTCTGACAATGGCGTGATGGCCCCCTCGCCCAACTGCTGTTGCAAAAGCTTCACCTCGTCGGCGCACTCAGCCTGCAGTCGATCACGTTGCTCAACGAGATCAATGGACTCTGCTGGGCCTCGCAGCATTTTTCGCCAATCGGTACGATCCGAAACATGATTTTTAAACATCACTTCAACCAAACCAGAATGATAACGGCTACTGACGCGAAAAATGGGTAACGCCTGCGTAGCACCCTGATCCAACCAACGGATAGGTATTTGCGAAATTCGGGTGATCCCTACTTTAATTCCTGAACTGTTGGCGAGATAGACAATATGGTCTTGCATACAGACCTGCTCACCCCATTCGGGTTCACGACAGGAGCCTTGAGCAAAATGACATAACTCCGGCTTCATGAAACATAAATCGCATTGCGCCAATTTTTGTGAACAGGGAAAACAAAAACCGCCGCTATAACTTTTTTTGGTTTTGCGCTGACAGTTTTGACAACGAATCTCACCGGCATATATGAGTTGTATGTTTTCGCCAATAAGCGGATTCATCGGGACTTGGTATTCACCCACAATCATTTTGTAATCTACGGGGGTATCACGATCCGGCAGGCTTGCCTGCATCTTATTAAACTGTCCTGCAAATTCTGTCACGCAGCTAACCTTAATTGTTTAAGACGACGGCTAGTTTAACGTAGCCTGACAAACTGACCTATAAAAGTCTTGGATTAATTGTTGAAGGTGACGTCTGGCTCGACATAATCGTTAACCTGGAAACAGGAAACACTGCAGAAAAGAGCTGCATTGTTGTTGGGAGAATTAATCTCAAAGGAATTTCAGGAGAAACTTATGAAGCATCAATTTAGCTTTTTTCATAAAAATAATTATGTTACTCACAGCCCAAGTCAGTTTATTCCGCGTGAAGACATGGTTTTAAAGCCACAATAATGTAAAGGTGGGTTAAAGGCTGGTCATAAGCGATCTATTGCGGTATAAATTGAGCACAATTATAAGCTTACGACATTATGATAAACCGTTATGTTAAAATTTAAAAATCGGCTTTGGCCCCTATTTGCAGTGCTTTCCGTGTTCTTTACCGGCTGTAGCACTACCACAAAACATACTGAAACCGTCAGCGCAGATCCCCCTCAAAACACCTCTTATGGCCCGCTAACAAAACACACCAACTGGAAAAAAAACCAGCTTACTCATCTCAGTCCTCTGGATTTAAGTTTATCTGTTCTTGATGATGATTCTGCTGTTGGCCCGCAAACTAACGATGTTTGGCAACGAATTCGTGATGGTTATGGATTGTCTGAATACCGTAGCCTGCATCCGGAAACTCAGAATCGTCTGGCTTGGTTTGTAAATAACCCTGAATATGTCGATAAAGTCGTCGAACGTGCCCGTCCCTATCTTTTCCATATAGTCGATGAACTTGAACGCCGTCAGATGCCGTTGGAAATTGCTTTATTACCGATTGTCGAAAGTGGCTATCAACCTTTTGCACTGTCATCAGGGCAAGCAGCTGGTATATGGCAGTTTATTCCTGCGACCGGCCGAGTTTTCGGGCTGGAACAGAATTGGTGGTATGACGGTCGACGTGATGTTATTAAATCGACTGAGGCCGCTTTAGATTATCTGCAAAAATTGCATAATGATTTTAATGATTGGGAGCTCGCAATAGCAGCTTACAATGCTGGCGAAGGCACGGTCAGTCGTGCGGTTAAACGTAACCAAGACGCCGGGCTGCCCATCGACTTCTGGTCGTTAGAGCTGCCTCCTGAAACCACTGCCTATGTGCCTAAATTATTAGCCGTAGCGCACTTGGTCAAACAACCCGCTCAATATGACCTGAAACTAAGCCCGATTGCCAATGAACCCTATCTAAGCGTGATCAATGTAGGCAGTCAGATTGACTTATCGTTAGCCGCCGATATGGCTAATATCACCCTTGATGAACTGTATTTGTTAAACCCCGGCTTTAATCGCTGGGCAACTGCGCCGCAAGGGCCACATAAACTGGTTTTACCCACTGAAAAAGCAGGTGCTTTTAAGACCGCATTGTCTGGTCTTTCACCAGAAGATCGACTGCGGTGGAAACGTCATGAAGTTAAACCGGGTGAATCTCTTAACAGTATTGCCTCTCTCCACCAAACAACTGTTCCTGAGCTTAAAAAAGCGAACAAAATTACCAATAATTTTATCCGTGCGGGTGCGCATTTGTTGATTCCGATTTCCACAGCTCAAGCCGATGAAGCCGAAGCCAATGCTATCAACAATCGTCGCTTACAGCAGGGTAAGCAACTGAATTATTCGGTTAAAGCCGGTGATACCTGGTGGAATATAGCCAAAGCCTATACGGTTGATGTGTTTGAGCTGACCCAATGGAATAACAAAACACCTTCAGATGTATTGCATTCTGGGCAACAACTGGTCATCTGGCAGCCGATACAAACCGCTTCAAAACTGAAAGCCATCAATTACACCATCCGCAATGGCGACTCACTGTGGACCATTTCTCGCAAGTTTAATGTGACCGTTGATAAGGTCAAAGAATGGAATGGTTTAAGCGATCGCACCTTATTGCAACCAGGACAGAAATTGACACTGTACGTTGATCCTTCGCTGAAAATCAGTCAAAGCTAGTTGTGTTGCACATTGCGCTCTATGAGCCGGAAATTCCCCCCAATACCGGTAACATTATCCGTCTGTGCGCTAATACAGGTGCGCAACTGCATCTGATTGAACCACTGGCTTTTGTTTTGGATGACAAACGTCTCAGAAGAGCTGGCTTGGATTATCATGAATTTGCGGATATCAAAGTGCATAGCGATTTTGCAGCATTCAAACTGTGGCAGGATAATCGCCCTTTGTTCGCCTGCACAACCAAAGCAAAACAGTATCACCATCAGGCAAGTTTTCAAGATGAGAGTATTTTATTGTTTGGGCCTGAGTCCCGGGGGTTACCGGCACAGGTGCTAGATGTATTACCAGATCACCAGAAGATTCGTATCCCAATGCATGAGAATAGTCGCAGCTTGAATCTCTCTAATGCTACGGCCATTATTCTTTATGAGGCTTGGCGACAACTGGGATATAACGGAGCGGTGTGAACCACCGCTCCACTAGCATTAGACTTCACGGAGCTGCACTGATACTACGAGGCCCATCTTTAAGCGGAATGGATTGAATTTGTTTCGCTTGTTGTAAGTCAATTACCGACAATGAATTGCTGAACCAGTTGGTTACATAAGCATGTTGCTGATTAGTTGAAAGCACAATACTTTCCGGCATTTTATCGGTTCGAATCGTCTTAGTGATTTCTAAACTTTCAGCATCAAACTCGACCAGGGTATTATCATTCTGGTTAACTACATAAAACTGTTTGCCACTGTCGCTGACCGTGATCCCATACGGCGCACGACCTGGCTTGAGATCGGCAATTTTTTGATAGCTTTTTGAATCAATCACTGTCAGTGAATCATCATGCACACAAGCTACATATACATGACCATTATGTGGATTAAAGGCTACCGCATAAGGGCGCTCACCCGTTTCTACCGTGCCGTGTAAATCCGGTGTATCGGCGTTTAATACCATCAAAGAATTACTTTCACGGTTTGCCACAAACACTTTCCTACCGACAGAATCAATCGCAATCCCTGCCGGGCTGTCTCCAACCGCCAGCAGATCTACTAATTGTTTACTGGTCGTATTAATAACTAACACCGTATTGCGTGACCAGTCTGAAACAAACATTTGCGGTTTTTGGCTATCCAGAACCATGGCAAAAGGTTGCCCGCCAGTTCTAATCTCACTGATTAACTGATGACTTGTCAGATCGAAGACGGATATTTTGCCTTGCTCAGGATGAGACAAATAGATTGCATTGCCCGGTTTATCAATAGCAATCATTACCGGAGCTGCAGATATCTCAAAAGTATTCTTGATTTCTTTGTCTTCAGAATCAAATAACGATAATTGATTAGCTGCTTGGCTGGTTATATAAAAATCACTTGCCATCACCATGCTTGGTAACAATGTGAGGCACAAAATAATTGGCTTAAATGACTTCAC
>JAMDEF010000064.1:0-7099 GCA_023488305.1 Gammaproteobacteria bacterium
GTACCTAAAGTGGCTAAAGGCAGGTTTGCACCAGGGATCGGGCGAACTTCACCGTTAGGACCATATTTACCTTTACGAGCACCCAGTAATATAACACCAGCTAATGCTGCAGCAGCACCCGCCATGTGAACGATACCGGAGCCAGCAAAATCCAGGAATCCAAGGTCATCTAAATTGTACATGCCAAATACGTCAGCACCACCCCAAGTCCAAGAACCTTCCATTGGGTAAATGAATGCAGTCATTACAACGGCAAATGCGGCAAAAGCCCACAATTTCATACGTTCAGCAACCGCACCTGAAACGATAGACATCGCAGTAGCCACGAACACGACTTGGAAGAAGAAGTCTGATGCAGTAGAGTAAACTGCTCCACCTTCAAAACCTTCTTCAGCAGATAATGCTAATGCATCAGCTACCAGTGTTTCACCACCGTCAATACCTGCAAGGAATAAACCGCCGCCGTACATAATGTCATAGCCAACCACTAAGTAAGAGGTACAAGCAATAGCAAACAGCATGACGTTTTTGGTCAGAATTTCAGTGGTATTTTTAGCCCGAACCAGACCTGCTTCAAGCATTGAGAAGCCGGCCGCCATCCACATAACCAAAGCACCACATACTAAAAAGTAAAAGGTGTCCATGGCGTACTGGAGTTGGAAGATTTCATTTTCCATTATCTATACTCCCTAAGCTTACAGAGCGTCTGGGCCGGTTTCGCCAGTGCGAATCCGAACCACTTGCTCAAGTGGGTAAACGAAGATTTTGCTGGCTCCGGTATCGTTCGTGTTAGCGCCTTTAATGATAGCTTCGATAACTTGTTCTACGATGCCATCATCAATTGCGATTTCCAGTTTCAATTTTGGTAGGAAATCCACAACGTACTCCGCACCTCTATATAGCTCAGTGTGACCTTTTTGACGTCCAAATCCTTTTACTTCAGAAACCGTTAAACCTTGCACGCCGATTTCGGAGAGTGATTCGCGGACATCATCAAGCTTGAAAGGCTTGATAATTGCTACAACTTGTTTCATAAGCGTATTCCTTCTTTAGAATAACCGCCTTGCTTAGCAAGGCGGTCCACAGATAAGGTCTTAGAATGTTTTAGAAACACTGAAAGTAAAGATGTTGTTAGCCAGATCTTTATCACCTGCGAAATCTTCACCATCACTATCAGTATCTGTCCAAGTTAATGCGAAATCTAAGTCAAACATAGTTTTAGAAACGCCGATTAGGTAATCTTTGTAGCTTGGACCATCTTGATCTTCATTATCAAAATCTTGATAACCAATATGGGCCATAAACGTTACGTCATATGGCAGGCCATATTCAAAACCTACGTTGTAATAAGTAGCATCCTCGCCGCCATTAAAGACGTTACCAGTATGTGCAATACCAACTGTGAAGAAGCTGTAGCTTAAACTACCATATATTTCGTTAAAGTCAGCTGAACCACCTGTTCCTGGGTAATAGTAACGAATCGCGCCGATATCGTAGCCGATACCTGTGTCACCAATCTCGCTGGCAAAGCCACCGTACAAGTTGAATTCTGAACTGAAATCAGCATCATCAAAATCAACGTTAGATGCCCACGCACCAACATACAGACCAGTTGCATGACCGTAATCCACACCGCCTTGGATGGTTGGGTTATTATCGGTTTGTGAAACACCACGGAAAACATAATCGCTGCCTAATAAAACATTAGCAGTTACTGAGTGCGCGCCGTCTTCGCTTTCCCATGCCATTGCTGATGAAGTGGCTAAAACTGTTGTAGCAGCAAGACACATTGCTGAGAGCGTTTTGAATTTCATTTATATCTCCTCGTTTGATTTGTTTTTAGTCTTGTTGAATCCGATGCGTTGATTTTTTACAACATCGTGTATTCAGACTGCCACAACTAACGCAGTTTACATGCCAGTTTTAAAAAACGATTAAAATACATATGCTTAGGCTAATTTGTAGATATTGTGCTGTTATCAAAAGAGTTATTTTGGTGCGATGAGTAAATTGCTTTGCTCAAAAATGGTGCAAATTCTGTTAATGAAGATTAATGACTGGCTTGTTATGATGCCTGCACCTATGAAGATGAGAACAATAAATGAATTATCCACAAATTGATCCAGTTGCCCTTGAGCTTGGTCCGCTAGCAATACATTGGTATGGCTTGATGTACCTGTTTGGCTTTGTTGCTGCCTGGATGCTGGGTAGATGGAGAGCCAATGATCGAGGATGGGAAAAATCCCAGGTAGAAGATCTGCTTTTCTATGGTGCGATTGGTGTAATTTTGGGTGGCAGGATTGGCTATGCTTTATTTTATGATCTACCGAATGTGCTAGATAACCCACTGAATTTATTCAAAGTCTGGCAGGGAGGCATGTCGTTCCATGGTGGTTTAATTGGCGTACTTGTTGCAATTTGGCTATTTGGCCGCAAATCGGGTAAATCCTTTTTCGAAATCAGTGATTTTGCTGCACCGTTAGTACCGTTAGGTTTGTTTTTTGGCCGGATAGGTAATTTTATTAATGGCGAATTATGGGGCCGGGCATCGGATGTGCCATGGGCAATGGTATTCCCAACCGGAGGACCGTTAGCTCGCCACCCTTCACAGCTCTATCAGGCCATGCTGGAAGGCCTGTTACTGTTTATTATTCTTTGGTGGTTCTCTGCAAAAACGCGTCCCCGTGCAGCAGTATCAGGTCTGTTTTTATTAGGCTACGGCTGTTTCCGTTTTGTAGCAGAGTTTTTCCGGGTGCCCGATCCGCAATACGGCTATCTGGCGTTTGATTGGTTTACCATGGGGCAGTTGCTATGCGTCCCGATGATTGTTGCAGGTGCGGCTATGATCTTCTGGGCCTACCAAAACGCTAATCCAGCAAAATCATCAACCAGGTAGCGGCACTGAGTAATAAGGTTAACAACACCGCAAGCGAACCATAATCCTTGGCCCGGCCAGACAGTTTGTGAACATCGGTGCTCACACGATCGACTACACACTCAATGGCCGAGTTAAGTGCTTCAACAATTAGCACAGCGACCAGAGAAGCAATCATCAACAGCCTTTCAGCTGGTGTGACATCAAGGAAAAAGCTGACCACACCAAGTAATAGCAACAGAATAAATTCCTGGCGGAATGCTGATTCATAGCGAATTCCGGCATACAGTCCCTGCAATGAATAGACCAGAGCAAACATTAAGCGTTTGATGCCGGTGTTTTTTTCAATCATCGTTACACTGTCCAGTGAGTTTGTTAAAAATGGATAGCCAGATTGCACGGGTTTTTAGTGAAATCTGACCATAAATGATTGAAATATTAGGCAAAGATTATGACTGCCATGTTAAAATCCTCAGTCTTTTTATATGTTTTGTCGTGGGTGAGTTATGCAGTATCAGGATCAATATGACGTTATAGTCGTTGGCGGCGGCCATGCCGGTACCGAGGCTGCATTAGCATCGGCTCGTCAGGGTGTAAAAACGCTATTGCTCACACAAAATATCGAAACATTAGGCCAGATGAGCTGTAACCCTGCGATTGGTGGTATTGGTAAAGGTCATCTGGTTAAAGAGATTGATGCCCTTGGCGGCATCATGGCAAAAGCAGCCGATCGTGCCGGTATCCAATTCAGAATACTTAACGCCAGCAAAGGCCCCGCGGTTAGAGCAACTCGCGCTCAGGCTGATCGCATCCGTTATAGAGCAGCTATCCGTGCCGTACTTGAATCTCAACCAAATCTTTATTTATTCCAACAAGCCGTAGACGATCTGATTGTTGAAAATGATCGTGTTGCCGGTGTAGTTACGCAATCAGGTTTACGATTTGGTGCCAAAACGGTTGTACTTACCGTCGGCACTTTCCTTGGTGGGGTAATTCATATTGGTTTACAGCGTCATCAAGGCGGTCGAGCAGGAGACCCTGCTTCTGTCGCGTTGGCAGAACGCTTACGGGCATTACCGTTTCGTGTTGATCGATTAAAAACAGGAACTCCACCGCGTATTGCGACTAGTAGTATCGATTTTTCACAGTTGGCAGAACAACCAGGCGATACGCCCACGCCGGTATTTTCATTTCTCGGCAAGCGTGAACATCACCCGCAACAGATTTCCTGCTATATCACACATACCAACGATAAAACCCATGAAGTGATCCGCAATAATCTGGATCGTTCACCGATGTACAGTGGTGAAATCGAAGGTATTGGCCCACGTTATTGCCCTTCCATTGAAGACAAAGTGGTGCGGTTTGCTGATCGTAATTCACACCAGATTTTCCTCGAGCCAGAAGGTCTGGATTGCAATGAAGTCTATCCCAATGGTATTTCCACCAGCCTGCCGTTTGATGTGCAATATGAAATTGTACGTTCAATGAAAGGTTTGGAAAATGCCCATATCACTCGTCCGGGCTACGCCATTGAATATGACTTTTTCGATCCGCGTGATTTAACACCGTGGCTGGAAACCAAACATATGCCTGGCCTATTCTTCGCCGGGCAGATTAATGGTACGACAGGCTATGAAGAAGCTGCTGCCCAGGGTTTGATTGCTGGTCTGAATGCCGGTTTGCAGGCTCGTGAGTTGGAACCCTGGTATCCACGCCGTGATGAAGCCTATATCGGTGTATTAATTGATGACTTGATCACCTCCGGCACTAAAGAGCCGTATCGTATGTTCACCAGCCGTGCGGAATATCGCTTGATGTTACGTGAAGATAATGCCGATTCACGTCTGACACCAATTGGCCGTCAGTTAGGCATTGTCGATGATGAGCGTTGGGCTATATTCAGTGCCAAGCTGGAAGCGATAGAGGCGGAAAATACCCGCTTGAATACCACACGAGTATCGGCAGATAAAATCGATCAGCAACGCGCTATTTCAGTGCTGGGTGAACCTCTGGCAAAAAACAGTACAGCAATCGAATTACTACGTCGACCCAGTGTGGACTATCAGGGCCTGATGACATTGTTGGACGAAGAGCAAGCAGTTGCCGATGATGTCGCTGAACAGGTGATGATTCAGGTGAAATACGCTGGCTATATCAATCGCCAGCAAAACGAGGTGAATCGCCTGCAACGTAATGAAAGTACGACGCTACCGGCTGATTTGGATTATAAAAATGTACGTGGTTTATCCAATGAAGTCCGGGAAAAACTGCAAAATGCCAAACCCCAGAGCTTGGGTCAGGCTGCGCGGATTTCGGGTGTAACCCCTGCCGCAGTTTCATTATTATTGGTTCACCTCAAACGTTCGGGCTGGAGTGAAGCGAGCTGATGGGATTCGATTTAAAAGCACAGCTCGATGCGGGCTGTGCAGAACTGCAATTACAACTTTCCGACGAACAAAAAACCTTATTGCTGGATTATCTGGCACTGCTGCAAAAATGGAACAAGGTCTATAACCTGACCTCAGTACGTGATCCGCAAAGCATGCTGACACGGCATATCCTTGACAGCTTATCGCTTATTCCTTACCTGAATTGTAAAAGCTTGTTAGATGTTGGCAGTGGCGCTGGGCTTCCCGGTATTCCCATTGCCATCTGTTTTCCGCAAATGGCCGTGACCTTGCTAGACAGTAATATCAAAAAGACACGTTTTTTACAGCAAGTAAAAGCCGAATTGAAATTGAATAATGTCACGGTAGTACATGGGCGAGTCGAACAAATAAGCCTGCCCAAGGTAGAAGTTGTTACTGCCAGAGCATTTGCCACCATTGCCGAGATTATTGATTTAGCCGCAAGACACTGCGATGATGCGGGCAGCCTGATATTGATGAAAGGCGTATACCCTGAACAAGAACTGGCAGCGATTCAAAACGGTTTCAAACTGCAAGATGTTGTGGCGCTGAGTGTACCGGGAGATCAGGCTGAGAGGCATCTGGTAAGACTGATTAAGGATTAGTATCAGTGGGAAATATATTTGCGGTTACCAATCAGAAAGGTGGTGTCGGTAAAACCACGACCACGGTAAATCTGGCGGCTTCACTTGCTGATTCGGGCAAAAAAGTACTGATGATTGATTTGGATCCGCAAGGTAACGCGACCACCGGTTGTGGCATTGATAAAGATGCCATTGAAGTAAGCAGTTACGAAGTCATTATGGCGGAAGCCAAAGCCAGCGATGCCATCATTCGTCCCGAAGGTTTGGGTTTTGATGTGATGCCAACCAACACCGATCTGACGGCTGCCGAAGTCCAATTGCTGGACATTAAACTGCGTGAACACCGTCTCAGATTAGCGCTTGAATCCAGTAAAGAAAAATACGACTTTATTCTGATCGACTGCCCGCCATCATTGAGCATGTTAACGGTCAACGCTCTGGTAGCCTCTAAAGGTGTGTTAATACCTATTCAATGTGAGTATTACGCGTTGGAAGGTTTGACCTCTTTGCTGCGTACTATTGAAAGAGTTAAACAACGTGCCAATCCCGCTTTAGAAGTAACCGGCATGGTGCGAACCATGTTTGATGCGCGTAATAACCTCGCCAATCAGGTTTCCCGTCAGTTAATCAGTCATTTTCAAAACAAAGTCTTTCATTCGATAATTCCACGAAATGTTCGCTTAGCGGAAGCGCCCAGTCATGGCCTGCCTGTGTTAAATTATGACAGGACTTCGCGAGGCTCGATTGCTTACATGGCACTGGCCAGTGAATTGATGCGTCGTGATAAAAAAGCAACATCAGCAAGCTAACAGACAGGTATTCCTAGCATGGTAAGTAAAAAAAGAGGATTAGGCAGAGGACTTGATGCACTGTTAGGTGACGTCAATCAGGATGAAAACAGCCTGAACGATAGCTTGCAGCATTTCCCTCTCGACATGATCCAGCCTGGCAAATATCAGCCGCGTATGGATATGTCTCAAGAATCCCTTGAAGAACTTGCCGACTCTATTCGATCTCAGGGGTTGGTCCAACCCATTGTGGTTCGACCGATTGATGGCGGACACTACGAAATCATTGCTGGAGAACGTCGCTGGCGAGCATCCAAGCTAGCTGGTTTAGAAAGTGTTCCGGTTTTAATCAAAGATGTTTCCGATCGTAATGCGATTGCGATGGCATTGATTGAGAATATTCAACGCGAAAACCTGAACCCAATGGAAGAGGCGAATAGA